>PASA01000036.1 GCA_002712105.1 Kiritimatiellaceae bacterium | reverse complement strand
AAACTAATAGTAATTTTTATTTCTTCGTCATAAAAATAAGACAACCCACTACAGACAAACATAGAAAGGCCAATGACAAATACTAAATATGATATTAGATGGAAAACACTTTTACTATTCATAATATTTATTGAAATATAGTCTTAATTTGATTTACTTCATCTGCATGAGTAAAAACTAATACTCGATCTCCAGAAAATAATTTTAAATCTCCGGTTGCTGTAAGAACTTCATTATTTCTTAATACTGTTGCAATGACAGACTTATTTGGAAGAGATATATCTTTGATATTCATTCCATTTATATTATGTCCAGGTGAAACAATCATATCCAATAATTCTCCTGGTAGATTGTGTAATAAAGCAGCCGCTCTTACACGCTTTGAACGAAGCCAATGAAGGATTGTGTTGGTAGTAGATATGTATGGACTAACAATTCTATTAACTAAATATAATTGCTCAACAACTGGAATAAAATCAATTCTTGCAATTTGAGTAGCAGTAAAAGCTGCTCCCATTTTTTGAGCTAACAAACAGTTCATTATATTATTTTCATCATCCCCCGTTAAAGCAATAAATGCTGTATTTTTATTAATTCCTGCTTCTTCCATAGCATTTTCTGTTAAAGAATCAGCTTTTAATACTAAGGTTTTTTCTAAACTTCCGGAACAAATAGAAGCTCTATCATTATTTTTTTCTAACAACACACAATCAATTTCTTGCTCTGCCTCTTTTGCAACCATTAACCCTAAATCTCCGCCACCAGCTATAACAAGTCGTTTAAATGGTTTGATATCAGGACAAACCCATGTAAAAAAATCAAAAATTTGTTTTCTTGTGCCCACAATATATACCAAATCATCTTTTTGAAAAATAGTATCTCCTCTTGGGATAACTAATTCATCAATTCTTCTAATAGCAATTGCTCTTACTTCTTGCATTAAATCAAGAACATTGCATTCTGCAGGTGTTCTATCTAATAATGGACTAACAGCATTAATTTGATAACCAGCAACCATTACTTTACCATCAAACAAATCAAAAACTTCGTGTGCTCCGGGCATCATTAGCATATTAAATACTTCATTAGCACACTCTTGCTTTTGATTAATGATTAAATCGATTCCCATACGATATAGATCATATTGATCAGTATCAGCAAGAAATCCTGGGTCTGTTACTCTTGCAACTTTACCTTTAACCCCAACATCATTTGCCATTAAACAGCTTAATATATTAACTTGATCTGAATCTGTAAGTGAAACAAATAAATCTGCCTTATCTACTTCAGCTTGTTGAAGTATTTTTGGATGAGTACCTTCTCCACAGATAGATAGAATATCTAAGTTTTTTTCAGCATCAATTAAGTTTTGTTGATTTGAATCAATCATAACAACGCTATGCTTTTCTTCACATAGTCTTGAAGCAAGCTTTTGTCCAGCATTTCCTGCGCCAACAATTACAACCCTCATAATGTCTCCTAGTTAGAACGTGTCTATACGCTTTTATTTAAAGTTATCAATATAAAAAAGTAATAGAAAATTTTATCAATATTTGATTTTTTAATGAAGTTTTGATCATAAAAATTTCCTATGACTATTGAAAAGCAATATTTTTTAAAAAACTTAATAATGATACTTGCTCGATTTAACAGATAATCGCAATATAAAGATTTCAAAAAACTCATAATTAAAATTAATGATAATAGTAAATCAATATCCAAAACTCGGCTCTAATTTAATTAAATTTTGTGGTGAATATATTGAGTTTGTTGTAGATACTTCGGAAGAAAATTGTGCTGCATTTCTTAGAACAAATATAAATCAAAGTAAAAAAACAAATTTAGAAATTGTTCAGAAAATAGAAAACAATGTTTTACCACTTAGTAATGACTGGTCAGACGTTCCAATGCAACAAATTGAACCATTTAAGTTCAACATTAATATCCCGTTAATGGAGATTGGTAACTTTGAAGCAAAAGTCTATGTAAGACTTAAAGATGGTAGTATTAAGTGGCCTGAAGGTTTAAATACAAGAATAAAAGTTGAACCAATACTAACTTTTGCTGGAAATACTATTTACACAGCATTTGTAAGACTTTTTGGAGAAGCAAAATTTAATGGGGCAATACAATCAGATGACGAAGAATATGTAAAAAAACTTGATCAAAAAGGATATTCTGTTCTACCTCCATCAGGAAAATTTAGAGATTTAATTGATCAATTAGATTTTATAGTTGGTGAATTAAGATGCAGAATTATCCAATTACTACCAATTCATCCTACCCCTTCTACCTATGCTAGAATGGGAAGATATGGCAGTCCTTTTGCATCCTTAAATTTGTTTGATATTGATTCATCCTTAGCTGTTTTTGACAAGAAAACAACTCCAATGGATCAATTTAAAGAATTAGTAGATGCTATTCATTATCGAAATGCATTAATTTTCTTAGATATTCCAATAAATCATACGGGATGGGCATCAACTCTTCAAAATCACCATCCAAATTGGTTTTTAAAAAATGAAAATGATGAAGAATTTAAATCTCCCGGAGCATGGGGAGTTTTATGGGAAGACTTATCTAAATTGGATTATGAAAAAAGAGATCTTTGGATATATATGGCTAATATGTTTCTTTTTTGGTGCAGGAAGGGAGTGGATGGCTTTAGATGTGATGCAGGTTATAAAATTCCTATTCCTGTATGGGCTTATATTATCGCTAAAGTAAGATTGGAATATCCCAATACAATATTTTTATTAGAAGGACTTGGAGGTGATCCTTCAATTACAGAGGAATTACTTGGATTGACAGGGATGAACTGGGCCTACTCTGAAATTTTTCAATGTTATGATCATAAGTCAATTGAAAATTATCTTCCCTGCTCTATTAAAACTTCCTCATCAAAAGGAAATTTAATTCATTTTGCAGAAACACATGATAATAATCGATTAGCGGCAGTTTCAGATATTTTTTCAAAATTACGAATTGGTATTTGCGCTCTAACATGTACAAACGGAGCTTTTGGATTTTCAAACGGAGTTGAATGGTTTGCAAAAGAAAAAATAAATGTTCATAACGCACATGGTCTTAATTGGGGTTCTCAAAATAATTTGATAAGTTGGATTAAAGTAATTAATACTATAATACAAATACATCCAAGTTTTTTTCCTGAATCTACTATTTCTATTACCTCGCATGATAANCAAAATAAAAANATATTTTCTATTTTAAGAGNATCAAAGAATAATGATCATTCCNTGTTAATATTTTCTAATCTCGATNTTGAAAATNAGGTNAGCCTNNATGACTACGATAAAACATTTAAATATAACCTTNTAGATANCAGAATGAATATTAAAACATTAGCTCCAGGTGANACCATTTGTCTATCAAATGACTCATATTGGAGAAAGTTAATTTTAAANAANATAAAAAATNCTTTTACAAAATTANAANATATAGAGGAAAATTTAATACGTTTTAAAATATTACAAATTNTNAATTATTTTGAATTACCAAAANAATCNNTTGAAAATAAGGAAAAATATATCAACNGTATTTTTGATATTTTTAATGATAATCCTTACGAATTCTTACTCAAAAACATTAATTTTTANAATATTGTNAAATGGAATGACAATGAAGATGATAANAGAATTATAATGNTACCCTTAGATAATATTTTATTCTTANAATCAAAATATAAATTTTCTGCAGAAATNAAAAANCAAGAAAAAACNATTGTTCATGAAAATTCATTTGAAACAAAAAATGGTAAACANATAGTAATTTTTCTGCCCATAAATANTATNGACANAAATTTAAAGTATTCATTGCATCTAAATTTTCTCAAAAATCGTAATTCAGTATTTAANCANTCAGATATTATATTATTATCAAATTCNAACTCNTTNTCTTTACCCTGNATTTATAGAACNAGTCAAAGTCNGAAAAACGATCAACTTGCAATTTGTACAAATAATATTAGTTCATTNACTCAATTGAGATCTGCTTGGGGAGAAATAAANAGTAAATATGATGGNTTATTGCACTCAAATTTAANTGAANAATTTCCCTCTGAGAGGCATATATTATTAAATCGATGTCGGTGNTGGNTATTACATAANGGATTTTCGACAAAACTNGATATTGGATGTCAAACTCATTTTGGAAAACTAAAATCNGGAGAAATAATTTGGCATTTNAATGNNCCTGTAGGTCATGGNAAAGTAGTACCAATTTCGATATTTATNAGNTTACANAAAAATAANAATTCTTTAGAAATTAAATTTGAAAGAGATTTAAAATCATCAAATNCAGTNGAACTTGNAGACAACGAACTTATTGAATTAATTGTGAGATTTGATATTGAGGATAGAAATTCTCATCATATATCAAAAATAGACAACGAAANAAAAAANNATTGGTCATCAAAAATAAATATCACAAAAAATGGATTTAAATTCACTCCTGATAAAAATCGAANATTAAATGTGATATTTAATGATGCCAATTANTTTATGGAATCTGAATGGTATCATGATATTCANCATTCNGAAGATATTGAAAGATGTATTGATGGGTATTCTGACTTATATAGCCCCGGATATTTTAAAACAAAGCTTATTGGAGGAGATACNAAAAAANTATTTGCAAATGTAAATTGTGAAAATCAAATATATAAAAATTCAAATTTTTCCGATGAACCAATTAAGCTTGAAGAAGCNCTTAAAAATTCAATTAAATCATTTATTGTCAAAAGAGATGATTGTAAATCNATNATTGCCGGGTATCCATGGTTTCTAGATTGGGGTCGAGATTCTNTAATTTCACTAAGAGGGATAATTGCTGCTGATCTATTAGATGAAGCAGAAGATATATTAATTCAATATGCCTCCTTTGAAGACCAAGGAACAATACCTAATATGATTAGAGGAAATGATAGCAAGAATAGAGAAACCTCTGATGCTCCATTATGGCTTTTTGTTGCTTGTAATGATTTTATAACTAAAAAAAATGATGATAATTTCATTTTTAAAAAATGCAAAGAAAGGAAAATTATTGATATCTTGGANTCNATTGTAAGTCATTTTATAAAAGGAACTCCAAATGGAATTNAGATGGACNAAGAAACCGGATTAATTTTTAGTCCNGCTCATTTTACATGGATGGATACAAACTATCCNGCATGTACTCCGAGAGAAGGATATCCAATTGAAATTCAATCTCTTTGGTATTTTGCTTTNTCNTTTCTTTTTAAGATAACNAANAATAAGCGNTGGGAGTTATTATCAAAAAAAGTTAAGGAATCAATTTTAAAATTTTATATGATTAAAAATGATAATTATTTTTATTTAGCNGANAATATTTCNGCTTATAAAGGNTGNTCNCCAANAAATGGAAAAATAGATGACGCATTAAGATGNAATCAATTATTTGCNATTACATTAGGTGTAATTNATGANAATAAGATAANCGAACAAATATTGGTTTCATGTGAAAAACTNCTTATTCCAGGAGCAATTAGATCNCTTGCTAATCAACAAATTACTCATACTGAAGAAATTTANCATGATAAAGCATTATTTTCATCNGCTANTAATCCTTATATAGGAAGGTACTCTGGTGAAGAAGACTCGAAGCGAAAACCCGCCTATCATAATGGAACTGCATGGACATGGCCTTTTCCGTCATATATTGAATCATTATTAATATGTTATAAAAAAGAAGCCAAAAGTAAGTCGATGGCACTTTTAAATAGCTCATTTAATTTATTTGAAAAAAGGTGCTTNGGTCATATTCCTGAAATATTAGATGGAGATTCTCCTCATGAACAAAAAGGTTGTTATGCGCAATCTTGGGGTGCATCAGAATATTTTAGAATATTTGAATTCTTAAAAAGAATTAATTAATAAAAAAGACCGTTTATAAAAAATCTTGAATTGTATNACACTTATTGATTTTATTTGCACCTTGTATGCAAAATTAAAATAATGACTACAAAAAAAAATAAAAAATTAAAAGATGATCTTTTTTTAAAACCTTTTGAAAATGAAATGTTTTTAAGAAAAAAATTTGTTAAAAATTTTAAAGATCGGATTACTCAAAATAAATTATCNTTAGAAGAATTTTCTAATGCTCATGAATATTTCGGTCTTCATAAAAAAAATGATCATTGGATTTTTCGAGAATGGGCTCCAAATGCAACGGCTATTTATTTAATAGGTGATTTCTCGAATTGGAAAATAATTGATGAATTCGCACTTGCTTATGGTGATCAAGATGGTGTGTGGGAAATTGAAATTCCTCTAAATAAAATTAACCATAAAGATTTATATAAACTCCAAATTTATTGGCCAGGAGGTGAAGGAGAACGTATCCCAGCATATGCAAGAAGAGTTGTACAAGACCCTAATACATATATTTTTTCCGCGCAGGTTTGGGATTCGGATCCATATCAATGGAAATACTCTACTTCTTGTAAAAAAAAGAAATTTCCATTTATATATGAAGCTCATATTGGGATGGCACAAGAAGANNATAAAATAGGAACTTATAGNGAGTTTCAAGATGAAATACTACCAAGAATCATAAAATCAGGATATAATACTCTTCAATTAATGGCTGTAATGGAACATCCATATTATGGNTCATTTGGATATCATGTTTCAAATTTTTACGCAGCTTCGTCACGATTTGGNACTCCTGAAGAATTAAAAACACTAATAGATCAATGTCATAAAAACAATATATCTGTAATTATAGATCTTGTTCATTCTCATTCAGTTAAAAATGAAGTTGAAGGTCTATCACGATTNGATGGCACAAAATATCAATATTTTCATGCAGGAGCTAGAGGTTATCATGATGCTTGGGATTCAAGATGTTTTGACTATGGAAAACCCGAAGTAATTCATTTTCTACTTTCAAATATAAAATATTGGCTTGATGAATTTAATGTTGATGGATTTAGATTTGATGGTGTTACTAGCATGCTCTACCATCACAGAGGTCTTGGTAAAGAGTTTAAATCATATGATGATTATTTTGATGGCAATCTAGATTTAGATGCATTTTCATATATAACTTTGGCAAACGAACTTNTTCATAATGTTAATCCAGATGCTATTACGATAGCAGAAGAAGTATCCGGTTTTCCTGGTATTGGTTCTCCGATAAAAGATGGAGGATGTGGATTTGATTTTCGTCTTTCAATGGGNATTCCNGAATGTTGGTTTAAGTTAGTATCTGAAGTATCCGATGAAAATTGGGATCTTCACTATTTATTTAATGAACTAACTAATAAAAGAGATGATGAGTCAACTATTTCTTATGTTGAATCTCATGACCAAGCATTGGTTGGCGGAAAAACACTTATTTTTGAACTNATCGACAAAGATATGTATTTNAATATGCACAAATCATCAAATAATCTTATTATTGATAGAGGTATAGCTCTGCATAAAATNGCTCGCCTTTTAACTCTTTCCTTATCTGATNGTGGATATCTTAATTTTATGGGAAATGAATTTGGACATCCAGAATGGATAGATTTTCCAAGAGAAGGAAATGGGTGGACTTATCATTATGCACGAAGACAATGGTCATTAGTTGATGACGAAAATTTAAAATTTAAAGACTTAGATAAGTTTGACAAATCATTGATNAATCTTTTTAAAAATGAAAATATTTTAAAATATAATATTTCTAATCATCAAATTGATAACANAAATAAAATTCTNTCNTTTGAACGAGGAGANTATATTTTTTGTATAAATTTTCATCCCAATAAATCNCAAACCGATTTTTCAATAAATGCNTCCAATAAAAAATATGAATTAATTTTNAACACAGATATCTTGGATTATGGTGGNTATGAGATTATTAAANATGTTAAACCCTACAAATCATTGGGAAAATTTAGAAAAAAATTTATAAAAGTNTATATTCCAGCTAGAACAGCAATAATATTAAAGAAAATCAGGTANTTAAGTTCGTTTGTCCCCACGACTCATCACAACCTTACCTGTTCTTACTAATTCAATTATTTTGAACTTTCCAATCATATTTTCTAAAGCATCTATTTTATCAGGATTTCCAACAACTTGAATAATCATTGAATTNTCACTTAAATCTATTGTCTTACAACCATAATGCTCAGCGATCTGNAAAGCCTCAGAACGATCGTTGCTATTTACCTCTATTTTGATCAAACCCATTTCTTTTACAACAGATCCATCATGGGTATGATCAATACATCTTAAAACATCAACAATTTTGTCTACTTGTTTGATTATTTGATCCAAACCTTCAAGCTCTCCGCTACAACTTATAGTCATTCTAGAAAAATTACCATCAAATGCCGGTGATACNACTAATGATTCTATATTATATCCTCTTCTAGAAAAAACTTGGGCTATTCTTGCTAACGCACCAGGTTTATTAGATACGTANACACTAACAGTATGAATATCTCTTTTTATTTGTTCCTTCATTATGTTATTCCTATGTAGAACCTGTTGGTTTTTCCATTTTATGTTTAGGTGCTTCAACTAACATATCCTCTAATGCAGCCCCAGCTGGAACCATTGGATANACATTGTCAGTTTTTTCTACTTCACAATTTAATAAGCAGGGTCCTTCGTTATATTCTAAAACCGANGAAACTATTCTTTTAACATCACCGGNTCTTCTTAAATTAAACCCTTTTACCCCAAATGATTCTGCTAATCTAACGAAATCTGGATTTCCTTCCAAATCTACTCCACTTTTTCTATCATCATAAAATAATTCCTGCCATTGTCTNACCATTCCTAAATAGTGGTTGTTTANAACAACAATTTTAACTGGNAACTTATGAATNGCAGCAGTAGCTAATTCAAAAAAAGTCATTTGAAATCCACCATCGCCAACAAAGCAAATATGAATATCATTTGGTCTTCCAAAAGCAGCCCCAATAGATGCTGGGAAACCAAAGCCCATAGTTCCNGCTCCACCTGAACTAAGCCAGTCATATCTTGATTCATTTTTGTAAAACTGAGCCGCCCACATTTGATGTTGACCAACATCTGTGGAGACACATGCTTTTCCAAATGTTTGCTTGTTAAATTCATCAATTATATGCTGCATCTTTAATCCACCCTGTCTTACGAACTTTAGAGGATATTTTTTCTTATAATTTAATATANGATNATTCCATGAATCATTATCCATAGTTGGAACATGTTTAATTAATTCATCTAAAGCTATTTTTGCATCNGATGTACAAATAATCTCTGGTTTAATCATTTTTCCAATTTCAGCAGCATCAATATCTATATGTACAATTAATGCATTTTTACAAAACATTTCAGGCTTACCTAAAATTCTATCATCAAANCTNGAGCCAACATTGATTAGCAAATCACATTCACAAATAGCTTTATTGGCATATGCTGTGCCATGCATACCTAACATACCAAGTGATAACCTNTGTGATTCAGGAAATATCCCTTTTCCAAGCAAAGTTGTTGTTACTGGAATATTTGCTTTTTCAGCCAAATTAAGTAACACNTCATCAGCTTTTGCTATCATAGCNCCATGACCNGCTAGTATAACAGGTTTTTTAGAACGAGCTATTTCGTTAGCAATTTGTAATATTATATCGTTATCCACTTCATAATTTAATTTATATCCAGGCAAATCCATTTCAGCTTGAAGACTTCCTGTAAATGGACCTGCACTAATATCCTTTGGAATATCTATTAAAACTGGACCAGGACGTCCAGTTGTAGCNATATGAAATGCTTCGCGAGTTATTCTTGGAATATCATTTGTTTCTCTTATTAAATAAGAATGTTTAACAACTGGCATGGTAATTCCAAAAATNTCGGCTTCTTGAAAGGCGTCTTTTCCTAGCATCCACGAAACTGCCTGACCTGAAATAACTATCATAGGTACAGAATCCATTTGAGCAGTCATTATGCCTGTTAAAGTATTCGTAGCACCTGGACCACTAGTAACAAGAACTACTGCAGGCTTGCCAGTTGCTCTAGCATAACCATCAGCCATATGTGCTGCACCCTGCTCATGACGAACTAAAACAAACTCAATATTTGTCTCAGTTGTAACTAGTGCATCAAATATGGGTATGGCGGCTCCNCCTGAATATCCAAATATATACTCAACACCNTCATTCTCAAGACATTTTACAAGCGCTTGTCCACCTTCTAATATTTTATTAGGCATTATTTTTCCTCATTAACTTCGCGGAATATCTAATATGATATAAATAATGTCAATTTTTTTATTAAAAAAAAATAATATGTTAAAATATATAAAAATATTGTAAAAATAACAATTTTTTATCTAATATTTTACNAAAAAAANTAATATTTTTAAATTAATTATTAAATTAAGATAAATATTTTACGAAAAAAATAGATAAAATGATATTATTTTAATTAAAATTTATAATAAAAAATATTATTAATAAAATTTTTGTAAAAAAAAATTATTAAATTACTGACTTAATGTTTTTTTTGTAGATTTAATGAAATTTTTCCACAATTCTTTCTCACTTGACGCATTAATAAGAGACTCTCTTGCTTCTTTATCTCTAAAAGTTCGTGATAATTGTGAAATTAATTTAAGATAAAAAGCACTTGTCGCTGTTGGAATAACTACAAAAAAGAATATTCGTGTTAATGATCTTCTTGAGGAGTCAAATTTTACCCCTTTTTTACTTACTCCAACTGCCATAGCAAGGCCGCCGCCTTCCACGCCTCGAACATGTGGAAAAGCTAACCCATTATCAACCGCTGTACTTACAATCGCTTCTCTTTGTAAGGCTAAATCTTTCAGTTGTTCAGGATTTTTTGTAAAACCATTTTCTGCCATACGATTAGAAAGTTGTCCAAGAACTTCTTCTGGAGAATTTCCTTTAAGNGGAAGTGTCATTAATTCCGGTGATGAATATCTTTCAATGCCATTTTTTTGAATTTTACCATACTGTCTTGTGACTTTGTCGCGCTCTATTTTAAAAGCCGGTTCAAATAAAAATCTAGTGCAATTCGGACAGCGGCTTAAATTTTCTGCTTTTATTACAGCTTGTACTAAACTTTTGGTTAAAGCCATACCACATCCTGAACAATTACCGTTTACAACCGCAACAATTGCTTCAGGATTTTTTTGCAATAACCTATTTATATGAGTTTTTACTGAAGGAGATAAATCTGAACTTAGAGCAGCTATAGAGTTTTCTAATTCATCAAGTCTAGCATTTTGCATTGATACTTTCTTCTGCATTTTCGCAGCAATAAGTTCTTGTAATTGAATTAGTTGATTTATCAAGCTATGCGCATTATTCATTTCAAATCCTTATAATCTGTCTAAGATAACATTGTTTAAATATATAAAAAGTCATTCTATTAAAAAATTAATTATTAAGTTCATATATATATCCAATTCCCAATAATGTTAAATGCTTCATATATTCCATTTTAATATTTGAATTTTTAAGAAACCATTGTGCATTTCCTCCCGTTGCACATAATTTTAGTCTCCTCACATTTAGATCCTTTTTAATTCCATTTATAATTTCCAAAACCATTCCTTTAAAACCATTTGTAGTTCCAATATACATTGCTTTTGAAGTACTGTCCCCGATATTTTCATTGCATGATTTCAATTTTATATTGGGTAATAGAGCAGTTTTCTCATATAAATAATTTAACATTAATTCAGGTCCTGGACATATGATTCCNCCAATATATCCTTTATTTTTGTCAATTACATCAAATGTAAGTGCAGTACCAAAATCGCATACAATAGAAGGTAAACCAATCCATTTTGCAGCAGCGGCTGCATTTGCAAGTCTATCAGAACCAATTTCATAAGGTGATGGGTAATTTATGTCTACGCCGATATGATGATGATGATTTATCCAAAAAATATTTTGAAAGTTAGCTTCTGATAATTTTTTTGTCCATAAATCATTATAAATAGGAACAACTGATGCAATTGCAACTGTATCAATATTTAAAGAATCTAAATATATTTTAATTTTTTTATCGTTTGGATTTAACACTTTTAAGGACTTTGTAATTCCTTTATTTGAATAAACCCCAAGAGATGTGGATGTATTTCCAATATCAATAACTAAAATTTTCATGTTTTAAAATCCAAACCTAAGTTGACTGATTTAACTGAATGTGTAAGTGAACCAATTGAAACAGCGTCAACACCAGTCGCGGCAATATTCTTTATATTTTCAAGCGAAATATCTCCAGAAGCTTCAGTTTTACATTTATTATTGCAAAGCTTAACACATATCCCTAAATCCTCTATTGACATATTATCTAATAGAACCCAGTCTGGAGGATCTTGTAGGACAATTTTTAACTGTCTAATTGAATCGACTTCAACATGAATTTTCAAATTTGGATTTTCTAATTTAACTTTTTTTATAGCGTTAAGTATCCCAAAATCATTATTTTTTTCAAAAATTGAAAAATGATTATCTTTAATCATTACGGCATCATAAAGACCAAATCTATGATTTTTACCTCCACCAGCTCGAACTGCTATTTTTTCTAATAATCTTAATCCTGGAGTTGTTTTTCTTGTATCTAAAACCAATAAATCGCTTCGACTAGATTTTTTTATAAAACTTGTGGTAAGAGATGAAATTCCACACATTCTTTGTAAAAAATTAAGTGCAACCCTCTCCGCTTTTAAAATCGATATGGTTGAGCCTTCAATTTTTATTAGCGATTGATTTGATTTTAAAAAATCACCATCAGAACAGTAATTTTCAATATTTAATCCTGAATCAATTAAGTGAAATACTTTTTTTGCAATCTCTAATCCTGAAACAATACAATCTTCTCTAGTTTTTATAAATGCANTAGATTTACTACTTTTATCAATTAAAACATCAGAAGTAACATCGACATAATTTGTACCTAAATCCTCAATTAAAGCGTTTCGGATAATATTTTCAATTTTAGTATTGTCTTCTTTAAGCAACATCGAACCTATCAGCGTTCATAACCTTAGTCCATGCATTGATAAAATCCTTAATAAACTTATTTTTTGAATCCTTAGATGCATATACTTCTGAAATTGCTCTCAATCTAGAATTTGAACCAAAAATTAAATCTACAGCAGATGCTTTTAAATTACTTGCTGTTTTTGAGCAATATCCTTCAAATATATCATCGTCGATATTTTTCCATTCAATATCAACATCAAGAATTTTTTCAAAAAAAGCTGTGTTTAATTGTGTATCATTTTCGTCAAATACTCCTAATCCAATTTCACCAACACCTAGAGTTCTCAATCCTGCTAAAAGGACTGTCATCTCAGGGGCTGTTAAACCAAGAAGTTGACATTTATCAATTAACATTTCCTCAGTGCGTAATTCGACATAACTTTTCTTGAAATTTCTAAAACCATCAGCATAAGGTTCTAGTACACTAAAAGATTCGATATCAGTTTGTTCACTTGACGCATCCCCTCGACCAGGCATGAATGGTACTGGTGTTTTTGAAGCTTTTTCAATAGCAAAATTACCAGCTAATACAATAACATCAGCAATTGATGCTCCTGTTTGTTCTGCGATTTTTTCATATATTGGTAATATATCTTTTAGCTTATTTGGTTTATTTATTTCCCAATTACATTGTGGTTCAAGCCTTATTCGAGATCCATTAGCTCCACCTCGAAGATCTGAACTTCGAAAAATTGAGGCGCTTGCCCAAGCAGTTTCCACCATTTCTGTCACTGTCAAATTTACGTTTGAAAGATGTTCTTTTATTTCTTCAACATTTATATCTTTGTTTCCTTTTGGAATTGGGTCCTGCCATATTAAATCTTCAGCAGGAACTTCTGGTCCTAGATATCTACATTTCGGACCCATATCTCTATGTAAAAGTTTAAACCACGCTCTAGCAAAAGCATCTTGGAATTCATCAGGATTTTCCTGAAATCTTTTTGATATTTTACAATACTCAGGATCTTCTCGCATCGCCATATCTGCCGTAGTCATTATTGTTGTAACTTTCATTGATGAATCTTCGGCATCAGGTGCTAAATCTGAATCTTTAGGGTTAATTGGATGCCATTGATTAGCACCTGAGGGACTTTTAACTAGCTCCCATTCATATCCAAATAACATCTCAAAGTACCCATTATCCCATTCAATTGGATTGGGAGTCCATGCGCCTTCGATTCCACTTGTTATTGCATCTCTTCCTTTTCCAGATTTGTAGTCACTCTTCCATCCAAATCCCATCTGATGAATTGGAGCTCCTTCAGGTTCTGCCCCAACAAGACTTGGATCTCCTGCTCCATGGGCTTTTCCAAAAGTATGTCCGCCGGCAGTTAAAGCCACAGTTTCCTCATCATTCATTGCCATTCGCCCAAATGTTTCCCTAATATCAACTGCACTTGCTTTAGGATCTGGATTTCCATCAGGTCCTTCNGGGTTTACATAAATCAATCCCATTTGAACAGCAGCTAATGGATAAGTTAATGTTCTTTCTCCCGTATAACGTTCATTTCCTAACCATGTACTTTCTTTTCCCCAATTAATTTCCTCTTCAGGAGCCCAAATATCGCTTCTTCCACCACCAAAACCAAAAGTTTTACCTCCCATTGACTCAATCGCTACATTTCCAGTTAAAATAAACAAATCAGCCCAACTAATCTGATTGCCATATTTCTTTTTAATTGGCCACAATAGCCTTCTTGCTTTATCTAAATTCGTGTTATCAGGCCAGCTATTTGTTGGAGCAAATCTTTGGGATCCAGTGCCTCCGCCTCCTCTACCATCACCTGTTCGATATGTACCTGCNGCATGCCAAGTCATTCTTATNAAAAATGGACCATAATGACCATAATCCGCTGGCCACCAACTTTGGGAGTCAGTCATTAATTTGCGTATATCATCCTTAAGAGCAAAATAATCTAGTTTTTCAAATTCTTTTCTATATTCAAAATCATCATCCATTGGGCAAGATTTCTTATCATGCTGATGCAAAATACTTAAATTTAATTGTTCAGGCCACCAATCTTGATTTGTTCTTCCTGCATTTGGCGATGTTATTGCACCATGAATTATTGGACATTTTGAAGGATCACTCATAATTTACTCACTTTCTTAATCTTAAAATAAAATTTTCTTCAATATAAAAAAAATGTCAAATAAAAATCGGAATCAAAGACAACTTCTTACACTTAATTATAATTTAAAAAGTTTGACATTTTGGACAAATAGTTGTTCCTCGTTGCGCAACATAAATTTTTTCCATTGTGTTTAAACATCTTTCACAATTTTCGCCCCCTCGACCATATGCTTTAACCATATCTTTAGGTCTTCCTGATTTACCATTTAAATCTTTATAATTACTCTTGCCTTTACCTAATGATGTTCCTCTATTTCTAATGCCAATTTTAAGTACTTCTTGAATTGAANAATATAATTTTTTTTGATCATTAACGCTTATTGTATTAGCAATTTTTTTTGGGTGAATCTTTGCTAACCACAATGCTTCATCAGCATATATGTTGCCTATCCCGGCAATAAAAGACTGATCTAATAAAAATGGTTTTATCATTCTATTTTTTTTGTTCATCAACTCATGAAAATATTTCCAAGAAAAATCTTTTGATAATGCGTCAGGTCCAAGTTTATTTAATATACTTGAAGGATTGTATGTAAAAATCCATTTTCCAAATTTTCTGCTGTCTCTGTAAAAAAGTTTAACACCTCCCGATAACAAAATTTCAGCTCGATCATATTTACTAGGCTTCTTAGAAAAACTTCCTGACATTCTTAAATGAACAAGTAAAAATTTATTATTACTTAATTCAAATACAATCCATTTTCCATTTCGTGACAGTTTAATAATCTTTTCATTGCAAATTTTTTTTGAAAATAAGGAATAAGAATAAGGAGCAATCATTTTAGGCCAATCGATTCTTACAGCTAAAATTTCTCGTTGCTCGACGCCTCTTTTTCTTAATTGTCTTACAATCGTTTCAACTTCGGGTAATTCAGGCATTCGCTTCACCAAAAGGGTTAATAATTTCTATTTCTTTAAATTCTTTACAAATTTCTTTTAATTCATTTTCCAAAAATAAAATTTTTACATTAGGTCCAGCATCTACTGTTGCGTAAACAGTTACATTATTTTTTCTTAACCTTTTTATTTGTTTAAGGCATTCATATGTTTCAGAAGTAAAGAAGTCAATTATTGGAATTGTATCCCTTATTACTTCGTGCATTTTTAAAGCATTTTTTTCAGCAGTACTGCCCAAAATATCAATATCCTTATCAATTATAGAATTTTGAATTTTGCGAAAATGCTCTTCAGCTATAGACGGCCAGGAATTATATTTTTTTGACGTAGCTACACACCTTTTCATAGCCTCTCTCGAGCTAATCTTTTTTTCAGACTCATCAATTTTTATAATTCCAACTCTAATTTCAGGCCAATTAACATTAATTAATTGTGAATAAGAATCTAAACCATCATAATTTTTACCGGCATTCCAAATAACAAATCCATTATAAATNGAGCGTGATGCACTACCGCTTCCTAATCTAGCTAACAATGAGAGCTCTTTCTTATTTAATTCCCATCCAGTTAAATCATTTAATGCTAACACAAGTGCGGCAAATCCAGATGCTGAAGAGGCAAGTCCTGCACTTGTTGGTATATTATTTGTTGTCCTAATTTCAAATCCCGGTGCTCTACAATGACTTCTAAAAAGATCCAAAAATTTTGATAATCTACATGAAAAAGCTGTTTCATTATCAATGATTTTATCATTTAGAAAAAATGTATCTTTATTGCTTCTTTTAATTTCCGTAAAACTACCTTTATTTCCTAGGGAAATTGAAATACTACTATTAAATGGAAGATTAAGAACTTCGTCTCTTTTTCCCCAATATTTGCAAAGAGCAATATTAGAAGGCGCAAAAGCACGCCCAACTTCTTTTGCGCTATGAGACGAAGAAGATAAAATTTTTTTTACAAATTGATATTGTATATCATTCATTTTTAGACTCAAATTTACGATTCATAGTACATTTTATAAGATGAAAAAATATAAATCTATAATCATCGCTTTTTTATTCGTTGCAATTCATATTTTTATTATTTTAGTTTTGTTTAAAAAACCTAATATTGATCAAGATAAAATAAATAAACAGAATAAACAAAGTAACATTTCAGAATTTAAAACGGGATATGAAAATAACATAACAATGAACGAAAATTTTTATTATGTACCTTCCAATGAAAGTGGCCATCTTCGCAGAAATAAAAAAGAAAAGAGATTAAGTAAAAATTATCAATCTCTGATTGGAAAACCTTATCAGGGAGCTATTGTTGTTGATGCGACATCAGGAAAAATTTTATTTCAAAATCACGGATCAGCTTTTGCATACCCTGCAAGTATAACGAAATTAATGACTCTTTTAATTACTTTAGAAGCAATAGATAAGGGAAAAATATCTCTTAATGATAAGATTATAATAAATGATGAAATTATGGGGATTGGGGGCTCACAATTATATCTAGACGTTAAAGAAACTGATTTTACCGTTGAAGATATGTTGTACGCTATAATGGTTCACTCTGCAAACGATGCAGCGAGGGCTTTAAGCATTCATGTCGCAGAAAGTAAAATTAATTTTGTAAATCTTATGAACAAAAAAGCAATAGAACTCGGAATGAATGCTACTAAATACTATTCTGATCATGGATTAATTGTTGAAGATAATCAAAATTTAGATGTAAGCACACCCCACGATATAGCTATTTTAGCTTTAGCATGTTTAAATCATCCGAATACTCTAAAATATACAAGTACGGAATTAATATATCTTGGAAAAAGAAAATTTATGTGTTCAACAAGAAATACATTGATTAAAAAAATTGATGGATACATAGGGTGTGACGGACTTAAAACTGGTTTTACAAAAAGAGCAGGATTTAATTTAGTTGCTACTGCCGAAAGAGATAATAAAAGAATTATAGCTGTAATATTGGGATGTGATGACAAAGAAATAAGAAATAATACTGCAAGAGAGCTACTTGATTATGGTTTTAATGTGCTTGAAAAATAGTAGATAGCTTGACCTTGATTAAAAATAGTCGTAGTTTTGCCACCCTTTTGAGATAAAAAAAACTAAGGATATATTAAATGAAATTTTCTGTAAAAAATATTGATAAATGTCGGAGAAAAATTGAAATAAAAATTCCCTCTTCTGATGTAACTAATGAAAAAGAAAAAGCTGTAAGCATTTATGCAAAACATGCAAACATTCCGGGTTTTAGAAAAGGTAAAGCGCCATTAAATGTTGTTGAAAAAAAATACAATAAAGAAATTATTAATGATGTTAAGGAGCAATTACTTCCTATGTTTTATCAAAAAGCTATAAAGGAATCAGAATTAAAAGTTGTAAATGTTATTGAGTGCTCTGAAATAAATATTTCATCTGATTTGTCTGCGACATTCGATGTTACTATCGATATTTATCCAAAATTTAAACTGCCAAAATATACTGATATATCTATTTCAACTACCCTTGACGAAGTAACTGAAAAAGACATTGATGAGCAAATAGAAAATCTTCTGAATCAATTTTCAACATACGAAGTAATGAATGAAAAAAAAATTGAATTTGGAGATATGGGACAGCTTGAGTATGAAGCATTTATTGATGGGCATGCTCTAAGAGATGTTATCCCAGAATCAAAAGGACTTGCATCAGGTAAGGACTATTGGGTTTCTGCTGATGAGCATTCGTTTATACCCGATATGGGTCATAAAATTATTGGGCTTTCTGTTGACGATGAAAAAGAAATAGAAATCACATTTCCAAAATCATTTATGATAAATGAACTCTCAGAAAAAAAAGTTACTTATAAAGTTAAAATTCAATCAATAAAAATTAAGATTAAAGCAAAGTTAGATGATGATTTATTAAAAAAAATTCAAGTTGAATCGATTGAACAACTAAAAGATATATTTCGCGATCAACTCAATCAACAGGCAAAAAATAAAGAATTATCAGAAAAGCATGAACAGATCATTTCCTATTTATTGAAAAAAACAAAAATTGATGTGCCAGAAAGTGCTGTTCAACAACAAACCAGAGAGATGATGTATACCCTTGCTAGACAAAAAATGATGGCAGGAGCTTCTCAAAATGATTTATCTAATGACCAAGAAAAACTGTTAATTGAAGCAAAAGAAAAAGCTTTGGAAAACGTAAAACTCAAATTTATAGGTCTATCAATTGCTGATGAACAAAACTTTACCGTAGCCGATCATGAAATTGATGCAGAAATTGCTCAAATTGCTTATCAGCAAAAAAAGAAACCTGAAGAAGTAAAATCGGAAATGGAAAAGAATTCCACTATTGAATCAGTTAATGAACAAATAAAATTTAATAAAGCATTAGAATTCATGATTGAAAAATCAAAAAATAAATAAGTTAATGAGTGTAATTAAAGATTGATTGATACAGAACTTAAAATTAAGCTACTAAATAAACACGAGGTATTTTATGAATGAAAAGTCAAGTATGTTAATTCCCATGGTTGTTGAACAAACAGGTAGAGGTGAACGATCTTACGATATATATTCAAGATTACTCAAAGAAAGAATCATATTTTTAGGTACGGGTATAAATGATAATGTAGCCAATTTAATCATCGCTCAACTTCTGTTTTTACAAAGTGAAGATCCTGATAAAGATATTAGTTTGTATATTAATTCCCCTGGCGGAGTGGTTACGGCAGGTCTAGCTATTTACGATACAATGCAATTTTTAAGTTGTGATATTACAACATATTGTGTGGGACAAGCAGCAAGCATGGGAGCTGTATTGTTAGCTGCNGGTGCTNCTGGAAAACGTTTTGCCCTTCCAAATGCAAGNATTATGATACATCAACCTTTAGGTGGAGCACAAGGTCAAGCAACTGACATAAATATT
This sequence comes from Kiritimatiellaceae bacterium, assembly GCA_002712105.1. Classification (GTDB taxonomy): domain Bacteria; phylum Verrucomicrobiota; class Kiritimatiellia; order Kiritimatiellales; family Pontiellaceae; genus Pontiella. The sequence goes on along the minus strand of PASA01000036.1, from coordinate 9,134 downwards.
CAAGCTCAAGAAATTATGCGAATCAAAAAAATCTTGAATGAGATTCTCTCTTCTCATTCAAATAAAAGTATAAAAGATTTAGAAAAAGATACTGATCGAGATAATTTTATGTCAGCAAAACAAGCTGTAAGTTATGGNTTGATTGATAAAGTTGTTAAAAAATCAAAATAATTTTTAAATGACTGAAATTNATCCAAANAATGAATCAGACAATGGTTTGCTTAAACCACACATGATAAAACAAAAACTTGATGAATATGTGATAGGTCAANCTGAAGCAAAAAAAATATTATCCGTTGCGGTTTATAATCACTATAAAAGACTTTATTCTTCTTTTATTGATANTGTTGAAATTGAAAAAAGTAATGTTTTACTTATAGGACCTACAGGTTGTGGAAAAACTCTCCTTGCTAAAACTTTAGCAAAAATATTAGATGTCCCNTATGCAATAACNGATGCAACNACAGTTACAGAAGCTGGTTATGTTGGAGAAGATGTTGAAAATATTCTNCTACAGTTAGTTCAAGCGGCCTCNTATGATATTAAAAAAGCTGAAAAAGGGATAATTTATATTGATGAGATTGATAAAATNGGAAAAAAAACTGATAATGTNTCCATTACTCGAGATGTATCNGGTGAAGGCGTTCAGCAAGCATTATTAAAAATAATTGAAGGAACAATTGCTAAGGTTCCTCCAAANGGTGGACGAAAACATCCTCAGCAAGAATATTTAGAAATTGATACCTCTAATATTTTGTTTATTTGTGGAGGAGCATTTATTGGTATTGATGAAATTCTNAATAAAAAGAAGCATAAATCAAAGATCGGTTTCAAATCGGATAACTCTTCTGATTCAAAATATTATCAAACAATTGAACCTAAAGATTTGATTCAATTTGGATTAATACCTGAATTTATNGGAAGATTACCTGTTTACGCNTTNTTAAAAGAACTTAATNCAAAAGAATTAGAATATATTTTAACTAAACCAAAAAATGCACTTTTAAAGCAATANACAAACTTATTTGCATTAGATGGTGTTAAATTTTCTTATGAAATTGAATCAGTAAAAACTCTTGCAAATCTTGCTATAAAAAGAAANATAGGTGCAAGAGGACTAAGATCTATACTTGAAAAAATTCTNCTTGATATTATGTATGAAATTCCCATGAACAATAAAATTGATTCATTTAATCTAACNGAACAGTATATCAAAAGAAAAATTGATATTTTANATGAAAAGAAAACTAATCTACCAACTNCAAAGAAACAAAAAGCTAGTTAATTTCNTTTGGNTTAAGNACNATTAATGTTGGTAATCCCATAANNTCNTATTCAATTAATACATCTTCTNNTTCTTCAATATTACTNGCATCAAATTTTATAAATGTGTAATTTTTAAGTTCATTTCTAACTAATTCATTTTTNAATGTTTCATCTAACTTTTTGCAACTTTTGCACCAGTAAGCCCAAAAATCAATTATAACTGGTTTTTTTTCAATAATTGCTTTTTCTAAAACTAATTCTAAATCCTTTTTAGATGAAACAGTTGATTTATCATTTGAATAATTAAATCCGCTTATAGCATTTGTGGTATACCAAAAAGTAAAAAATAAAATTAATATTCCAAAAATATACTTCACAATTTGCATCCATTTTCCTGGTTTTGGAAGAAATGCCAAACCAGCACCTGCAAAAGGCCATGGAAGCGCCATACCAAGTCCTAGAAAAAAAGGAAAAAACAATCCAGTAATAGAACCGGATAAATATAATTCACTTGATAAAATTAAAACTGCAATTACAACNGGAGCAACGCATGCACCAGCCAATAATGCAGATACTGCTCCCATAAAAAAAATAATAATTATTCTATTCGAATTATTTTTAAAAAGTTTCTGNTGAAAAGCTGAAAAATCAATATTAAATAATCCGAACATAGAGAGAGAAAGAAATAAGAATATTATTGCTAAAANNANATTAAACCAAGGATTAGAATTTAATGAACCAAATTGTGAACCNGTTAAAATAACTANAATNCCTAATATTCCNTANGCAATAGTAATTCCTAATCCATANAGTAATCCGAGNAAAAANCCTNTTTTTTTCGAACCNGCATTTGCACCNGCTCCAATTATTGCAATATTAATTGGAATCATAGGNAAAANGCATGGAGTNAGATTTAATGCTAAGCCACTAAAAATAATTAGAAACGATGATANTAAAATACCTGAATCAANAAAAAACTGGAGTGGATTATCAACAAAANNTTCCTTNACAGTTTTATTNTTTAAAAAGTTATTTAATTGTTTNGGNGTAAGATACCCNGAGATCCTTTTTTCAACNAAAAAATAATCTTTAANTTCTAANATATTNGCNCTATTTAAANTTTTATCAATATTATCTGAAACTAATNAAGACAAATTTATGTTGGTACTNCNTGGTAGAAAACANGATGTTTTNTTNCATCCTTGAAAATAAATATTTATTTCTTTGATGCNTAATTCATTTTTTATATNAATNTCGAAATTATCCTNAATAACTTTNACATNCTCGCCTNGAGGATCAGATATTANTTTTGATAAAGGATATTTACCCAATTCTATTTTTTTATTTTTTGAATCCGTGACAAGTAACTTATCATAATAAAGGTAATGGTCTTTAGGTATATTTGAGGATATAGAAATTTCGTCATTTAATTTATCCACACTAAAATAAAAAGGACCGCTAAATAATTGGGCTGAACAATAATTTATTATAAAAAAAATAAAAAATGATATTAATCTCTTCTTCATGTTATGTTGTTCATAAAAAATATCTTTTAAAAATTAAAACTTTTTCATTGTTCGCTATTTCTTATCAAAAAACGTAAAGGCGATTTTCTTACATCATCAATTATTTTAGTTCCTTCATCATACAATTCAGAATCATTCAATAACTTTCCAATTGTTGAATTTGTTGAATTAAGCTTAATTAATGCAATATTTAATTCATTAACCGCCTGCTGAAGATCGTCAATAACCTTATTATCCTCACTTAACAACTGCCCAAGTGGTCCGGTTCCATTAGCTACTCTTTCAGTAACTTTATTAAAATTATTAACTAATTTTTCTGTATCATCGTACAAACTATCATTTATCAATAATTTACCAATTGTTCCTTCTCCTGAATCGATTTTTGAGAGTATTTCATTAGATCCATCAGCTAAATTTTTAAGTGCTATATAAATTCCATCATCAAAAATTAATTTTCCTAATGTTCCACTTTCTTCTAATATAACATCTAAGATATTTTTTAAATTATGAACAGAAACATGAAAATCAGCCATCACATCAATTGGATCTAAACCATATAGTACTTCAGACTCTGGTAGTCTTTTGAGTTTCATTTGACCAAGATTAATATTTAAAATTTTTCCGCCTAACATGGTGGCGTTTGCTACTTCTATTCTATAATTTTCGTAGAAAGTAATAGGAATATCTAATGACAAAACAACATTTACATTATTTTGATTTAGAATAGTATTTTTAACATATCCAATTTTCTTACCTCTTAAAAAAACGCCATCACCTTCTTGTAAACCTCCAATATCATTAAAAATAATTTCATAATTGTATTGAGATTTTAGAACTTTACTTCCTCCTAAAATGATGGTGAATACACTTAAAGCAATAATCATTGCAAATAAAAATAAACCAACTAAAATTTCTTTATTAATATTTTTTTTACTTTTCATAATTTTCTACTTTTAAAATTATAATATTTTTTGGGAATTTACAAACTTTTGTACCACAGGATGATTAGATTTAATAAAATCATTAGGATTACAAAATTCAATAATTTTTCCATCATGAAGCATCATTATTTTTGAACTAATTGATAGTGCACTTATCAAATCATGAGTAATTATTACACTTGTTAATTGCATTTCATTATTTAATTTCATTATTAACTTATCGATCTTTCTGGACGTAACTGGGTCTAATCCTGATGTGGGTTCGTCATAAAGAATTATCTTGGGATTTAGAATGGTTGCACGGGCAAGACCTACTCTTTTTTGCATTCCTCCGGATAACTCAGAAGGATACAAATCCTTTGATTCAAATAAATCTACCCATTTTAATCTTTCTGAAACAATTTTATATATTTCATTTTCTGTTTTACTAGTTCTTTGATGAAGTGGTAAAGCAACATTTTCATAAACTGATAACCATTGAATTAAAGCTGAACTTTGAAAAAGAACACCAATTTTTGATCTCTTATTACGTATCTCACTATTGCTTAAGTTATCTATTTGTTCACCATCAATCTCAATACTTCCTCTATCAGGACTCATTAATCTTACCATATGCTTTAAAGTTACACTTTTCCCCGCACCAGATTGTCCAACAATAGCAATGACTTCTCCGGTATTGATTAAAAAATCAACTCCAGACAAGATCTCTCTATTATTTAATTTTTTGTAAATATTATTAAACTTTATCATATGTAAAATAACCTAGTGATAATGTATCCAATTATTAAAATAAGTAAAAAAGATATAATGACTGCTCTTCTTGTTACTCGGCCAACACCTGAAGCACCATTTTTAGCAGAAAAACCTTGGTAACATGAAACTGTTCCAATAATTAAACCAAAAATTAATGCTTTAAATAATCCAACATATAAATCTTTTATATATGTAAAATTTAATGCATTTTGAAAATATGATGTAAATTCCACATTTAATTGTGTATATCCAATTAAAGCTCCTCCTAAAATTGCAATAATATCTGTATACAATGTTATAAATGGCATTATGATTGTAAGTGCAAATATCCTTGGCATGACTAAAAATCTTTTTACATTTATCCCCATTATTTCAAGAGCATTTACTTCTTCAGAGACTGTCATTGTGCCTAATTGAGCAGCGATTGCAGAACCAACACTTGCTGTTATAATTAATCCAGTCATAAATGGTCCCATTTCTCTAATTACGGAAACAGCAACTGCTGCTCCAATAAGATGTTGCTGACCATAACGCTGTAATTCTAACCCAGTTTGAAGAGCTAAAATCATTCCAGTAAAAAGAGCAACTACAGATATAACAAGTAGGCTTTTCACTGCCACAATATAAAGATAATTGAGAGTATCTTTAATATTACGTTTGCTAAATGCATATCTAAAAAAATATAAAGCTTCTAGAAGCATTAAAAAAGAGAGCCCTGTACGATACATTTTTTGTATCAATATTCTTCCGATTTTTTCAAAAAAATTTAACATTTTATTATAAAATTTAATCTCCTATTATCAAAGTGTATAAATATAATTTATTCAAAATTTAATGCTTTTATTGGCTGTAATTGTGCAGCCTTTATTGCAGGAATCATAACAGCAATAACACAAAATATTACAACCATTCCAATTACTATTACAACATCATAAAAAAGAGTCTGAGACGGTAATCGACTTAATTGGTAAAGTTCTGCAGGCAACAGGTTAACATTTAAATTATACGATAAGAAAAATAAAATCTCATTTCTAAATTTTAAAACTATAAGTGCAAAAATTAATCCTAAAATTGATCCTATAATGCTTTGGATTAATCCAATCCAAACAAAAATACTAACTATATTACTCTCTTTAAAACCTATTGCTTTAAGCAAGCCGATTTCCTTTGTTTTTTGAATAGTCAATGTTATTAATGTGTTAGAAACACTAAAAGCGGCTACTAAAGCAACGAATGCGAGTAGAAAAAACATCATATTTTTTTCAACTTGCAAGGCTGTAAAAATTTGTTTATTTGCATCCATCCATGTCTGAGGATACCATCCTATACCATCATCATTTAATATCTTATCAGCAATAATTGGTGCATTCATTGGATCATCTAACATCAACTGAATTGATGTTATTTTACCGTTTAGTCCAAGTAAATCATTTGCAAAATCAAGTGATATAAATGCAAAGTTTTCATCAATATCATAAATACCAATATTAAAAATTCCAGAAACAACTATTTCACTTGGAAATTTAATTTCATTATTAAGTAATATATCGTTCGATGTTGTAATTATAACTTGATCATTTACTTTTGCATTTAATTTTCTAGCTAATCCACTACTTAAAATTATCTCGTCGGCTTTAAGTGAAAATATTCCCTCTGTTATTGAGTTTCGTAAATTATCAATTAAAGGATTCTTAATATTTGGATCTATACCCCTTAAAATTGGTGTTCCAATATTATTATCCAATTGCATGAGTGCAAAACTATCAATAATAGGCATTACATATTCAACTTCTTTAAAAGTTGAAACATAATCTACAGTGTGTTTCCACGAACTTGCTTCTTCAGTAGATGGTAAAAGATTAATATGTGCGTTAACACTTAATATTTTTTCTTTCCATGTTTGGCCAAAGCCATTCATTATTGACAAAACTATTATTAACACAGCGACACCTAACAACACACCCAATGTAGAAATTATGTTAATAATTGAAACGGTAGACTTATTAGGTCTTAAATAATTTAAAGCTAATTTTAATGAGATTGGTAATTTCATAATTATGAATTATTTAATTTATCAACTAGATATTGTTTTACTGAATTAACATCATTTTCAACATTATCAGACTGGGTTGGCATACCTTTTAAAGCCTCTAAAACCTCATGTGTTGCATTCATTCCTATTGCATCATTTATTGTATTCGAAAATTTGGCTGGATGCGCAGTAGCCAAACATATTGTAGGTATATTAGATTTTATTTTTTCTGCCGCTAAAACTCCTAATGCACTATGTGGATCTAATACATAATTATAGTTTTTGTAATATTTCCTAATTATATTTAATGTTTCTTCCGTAGTTCCTTTACAAGCTTTGAATATAGGATCAATATCATAACCTCTTTCTTTCTCAACTTTACATGTGCCATGTTCTATAAAAGATCTAAAGCTTTCGTGTTGGTTAAACTTTAAAAATAAATATCGCTCAAAGTTACTTGCTAATTGTATGTCCATAGAAGGGCTAACTGTTGGAAGAACCTCCCTTAAAGTGTAATCACCATGGTTAAAAAAACGACTCAGGATATCGTTTTCGTTTGTTGCTAAGATTAATTCTTTAATTGGTAAACCCATTTTTGCAGAAAGATATCCCGCGAATATATTTCCAAAATTACCTGTTGGTACTGAAAACCTAACACTACTACTTCCATAATTTTTCATTATTTTTAGACCCGAATAAAAATAGTAGACTATTTGAGCTAATACTCTTGACCAATTAACAGAATTAATAGCTCCAAGATTATACTTATCTTTAAAATCTAAATCACTAAATGTACTTTTCATAATATATTGGCAATCATCAAATGTTCCATTGATTCCAATATTAAAAACATTTTTATCTATAACACTAGTCATTTGCATCTCTTGAATAGGGCTAACTCTTCCTGTTGGATGCATTATAAAAATATTAATATTAGGTTTACCTTTTACTCCATATATAGCTGCGCTTCCTGTATCTCCACTAGTTGCACCAAGAATATTCAAAGATCCACCCCTCAATTGTAGGATATATGAAAATACGTTTCCTAAAAATTGAAGTGCAATATCCTTAAAAGCTAGTGTTGGACCATGAAATAATTCTAAAATATAAAAATCACCAATTTTTACATGTGGAGCAATTTCATCATGCCGAAAATTAGCATAACTCTCATCAATAATAATTTTGAGATCAGGTTTAGAAATATCATCAGCAAAGATTGAAATGACTTCCAAAGCTAATTCTTGAAAAGATAAATGCATCCAATCATTAAGTTTATCGGTAACATTCGGTATTTCACATGGAACTAATAGGCCGCCATCCCTAGCAAGACCCATCATTACAGACTCCTTAAATGTTACTGATTCTGTATTTCCTCTAGTACTAATATATTTCACAAATTTTCCTAAATTTCATAATTATTTTATAAATCCTAACATTAAAGAATAAAATTGCTAAAAACGACTAAGATATATACATTTAAATATAACTATTAAGCATTAATTATGAAAAATAATATACAAGAAATAATAGATAAATTAATTCCATTGTACAATACAGGCAACGAAGATTTACCTGATCAGCCTTTATGGCACAATCCGGATATTAGTAATATAGTGAAAATACAGAACAACATAACTGATTTACTTTTCCCGGGTAGGTGTATTTCAAAACCTAAAGATCTTAACAGTTTTTTTGAGAATCAAATTAACAATATTTATGTTGAATTAAATGAAGAAATAAAAAAAGCCATTCCATTTAAATGGAAATCAGCATCAAATTTACATGAAGAAATAACTCCTATAGAAAATGTGGATGAATTTTCAGCTGAGTTAACCCAAAAATTTATTCATAAATTACCTGAAATTAGAAAAAAATTAATATTCGATGTACAAGCTGCTTATAATGGAGATCCAGCGGCATTAAGTTATGCCGAAGTTAAATTAGCTTATCCTGGATTAAGCGCTATTACTTCACATAGAATTGCTCATGAAATTTATTCCCTTAAAATTCCACTTATTTCAAGAATTATGAGTGAACATACTCACTCTATTACAGGAATAGATATTCATCCAGGAGCAGAAATAAATGAAGGATTTTTTATTGATCATGGAACAGGTGTTGTAATCGGAGAAACCACAAAAATAGGAAATAACGTTAAACTTTATCAAGGGGTAACACTCGGAGCAAAAAGTTTTCCATTAGATGAGCAAGGTAGACCTATTAAAAATATTCAACGTCATCCTACAGTAGAAGATGATGTTATTATTTATGCAAATAGTACAATTTTAGGAGGTGATACTGTAATTGGAAAAGGAACAGTTGTCGCAGGTAATGTTTTTTTAATGAAAAGCACACCCCCTTTTAGTTTAGTTACTAGAGCTGAAAGCGGTGTTTTAATTCGTTCAAGATCTGATTCTGATAAAGGGGCAGGTATATAACTTTTACTAAAAAATATCTAGACTAATAACAATCAATTCCTTATGTTCTCCAATCTTTCGTATTAAATATAAGATTTTAATAATGATAACAAAAAAATAGGAAGAATTATGCCTAAGATGAAAACAAAAAAATGTGCAGCAAAACGGTTTAGCAAGACAGGGACTGGTAAGCTCAAGC
>PASA01000035.1 GCA_002712105.1 Kiritimatiellaceae bacterium | reverse complement strand
TGAACCATTGATGCAATTGTAGCAATAAAACAAATCAGATTTAAAAAAGTTAAATCCATTGTTGCAAAAAAAGAGTTTGCATTATTAGGAGTAATCCATGCAAGTGCGCCTGGTTTTAATAAAAAATTGTTTATCGCCCAGTTAGTAGGAACAGTAATGGTTAAAACAAAAATAACTGTCAGTCCTAAGCCTGTTGCGGTATCAACTTTTTTTGAACATGCAAGAAAAGTACACATACCAAGAAAAAAAGCTAACAATATATTCTCAACAAAGATTGCTTTAATAGCTAAATTTAAGTATTCCATTTTTATTCCTCAACAAATTTATTAAGTGTTCTTTGAATCCATATTAATAAACCTAAAATAATGAATGCTCCGGGAGCTAGAAGAAGCAAACCATTTCCTTGAAAAGCTTCACCAATTAACCAATCATGATTAAATATTTTAAACCCAAATAACTCACCAAAACCAAATAGTTCCCTTACGGCTGCAACAGCTATTAATATCCATCCATATCCTATACCATTACCTAACCCGTCTAAAATTGATTCTTTAGGACCATTTTGTAAAGCAAAAGCTTCTGCTCTCCCCATAACAATACAGTTAGTAATAATTAAACCTACAAAAACACTTAACTGCTTACTTAAATCAAATAAATAAGCTTGTAATAATTGATCAGCAACGATTACTAAAGAAGCAATAATGGACATCTCTACAATCATTCTAATTCCACCTGGAATATGTTTTCTTAGAAGTGAAATTATAAGATTTGATAAAGTTACAACAAAGGTTAGAGCAAGAGTCATAACAACAGCTGTTTCTAGCTTAACGGTTACAGCTAATGCTGAACAAACTCCTAAAGCAGCAACTGATATGGGATTATTATCAGAAAATGGATCAAACAATATTTTTTTATTAGAAGGCATATTATATTTCCTTTAATTTATTAAAAAAGTATTTAGCATATATTTCAGCATCTTTTTTCAATAGAATTTCAACTCCCTTAGAAGTAATTGTCGATCCTGAAATACCATCTACAGAATATTCATTATTAGCTAACCCAGGTTTAGTAACTTTAAAATCAGCAACTTGTCCATTCTCGTATATTTTTTTATCTTTAAATTGGTCTTGAAACCACGCTTTTTCAATTTCTGCACCTAAACCAGGTGTTTCTTTATGAGCATAAAAACTTATACCAACAATTGTTTCAATGTCAGCATCTATCGCAAGATAGCCATATAAAACACTCCATAAACCTTTTCCAGCAATTGGAAATGCATATTTAGAAGGTTCCGAATTAACATCATCTTTCCAAGAAAAAACATTGATTTGAGAATAAGGTTTACCATCTCCAAATATAATTTCATTGTCTAAGTCTATGGTATTTTTAGAAATATGAGTTGAATATTTATCTTCAATTTCACTTTTAGTTAGTACTCCGATATCAACGCCAAACGCTTTAACAATATTTCTTTTAACATCAAATTCTCTGTTAGCTGTTTGAATTTGTTTTAATCCTGCTGCAAGACCGGATAATAAAACACTACAAACAAGACATATACCAAGGGCAAAAATTATTGTTTTCGAATCTTCACGCATGATTTAAAGCCCTCGCATATTTAGTTCTTTGTTTAATATGACCTTGAACAACATAATGATCAATCATTGGAGCCATAACGTTCATAAATAGTATAGCCAACATAATTCCTTCAGGGTAAGCTGGATTAGCAACTCGAATTATAACTGTTAAAACACCAATTAAGAATCCATAAACAATTTTACCTTTATCAGTTGCTGCAGCAGAAACTGGATCTGTTGCCATAAATACAATCCCAAACATAAATCCACCCATTGCTAAATGGTAATAAAAAGGAATATTTGCAAAAGAATTGTCTGTAGGTAATATATTGAATAGTAGGCCCATAAAAGCAGCTCCAGCAATTCCACTAAATATAATTTTATTGGAGGCCACTCCAGTAAGTAACAAAAATCCTAATCCAAGCAGAATGGCTATAACTGACGTTGAACCAATACTTCCCGATATGTTTCCTATTACCATTCCGGCAAGATTAAAACCAGACATGCTTAAGGAATTAACAGCGTTAATACCATTTTCTGCAGCTGCAGAAACTGCTAAAGGTGTAGCCATAGTAACTCCGTCAAGTGCCTGCCATCCAGCTGAGGGTTCTGCAATTCCTAAAATTTTATTTACAATAGGAGTATCTTTTAATGATCCAACCCAAACGGTATCTCCAGAAATTTGTGCAGGATATGCAAAAAATAAAAATGCTCTACCTGTTAGAGCGGGATTTAAGATATTATATCCTACACCACCAAAAATTTCTTTTCCAATTATTATTCCAAAAGCAATACCTAATGCAACCTGCCATAATGGAGTAGTAGGGGCTAGTGTTAGAGGAAATAACATTCCACTAACTAAAAATCCTTCATTTATTTCATGTTTTCTAATTATTGCAAATCCAACTTCACATATACCTCCAACTAGGTAAGATGTAAAAATAATTGGTAGAACCATAAGCGATCCTCTAAGAATATCAGAAGAAAAGGTTGATTCTATTCCATTATGAATATTAAATTGATTTCCAGCATTCCAAATTCCAAATAAGATACAGGGAGTTAAGGCGTAAATTACGTAAACCATTAATCTTTTTTGGTCAATAGAATCTCGAACATGAGGAGATCCTTTAGTTACATCTGGAGGAGTTCTAGTAAAAGTATCTCCTGCTTCAAATAGAGGGTACAAATTTTCAAATTTTCCACCCTTTTCAAAAAGTGGTTTTATATATTTATCCTGAAGATCAAATAAAAACTTCATTACAGTCCTTCCTCTTCAATTTCTTCTAATCCTTTTTTAATAATTTTACATACATCCGTTTTATGCGGATCAACAAATGATGCAATCGCAAAATCTTCAGGATCAGTTTCTAAAATCCCTAGCTGAACCATTTCTTCTGTATCATGAGCAAGAGCAGACCTAACAAGATAATCTGTCATTATATTTAATGGTTGATATTTATCCATCCACCCAGTAACAACCATTGCTCTATGACTACCATGTTGATTAGTTCCTAATTTTCTTTTATGGTTAAAAAGAGCTGATAGAGTAACCCTGTGAGCACTATATTGATCTATTCCAGGCATTGTCCAACCTAAAATGTGCCTTGATCTATCTTCAGCTAAAGCAAAATACTCAGAGCCATAAAAATTAACACAAGTATTTAAAGCTACCTTAGTTCCATACATTACATTTCCACAAATAAGTCTAATTTCTTCATCTTCTTCTAAAGCATTATTGAGTAAATTCTCTAAAGATCCACCAAACGGAACTTTATAGTATTTTCTGTATTCCTCCTTAACACTTGGTCCGGCAAGTGCAATTATCTTAGTTCGTGGAATTTCACCATACATTAACAATTTTCCAATTAAAATCACATCTTGAGCACCTAAAGTATAAACAATATCCGTTGGTAATATTGGGCTTATTTTATTGATATGCACGCTTGTATTTCCTGAGGGATATTTGCCTTTAAAAACATGTTTAGAAATATTTTCAAAATCTGGAATTTCAATACCATCTGAAATACATAAATTAACTTTGCCTTCAGTTAAAATATTTAATGCATTTATTCCCAACTGAAAAGCATCCTCATCACCTTTTAAGATAACGCTAAAATCAGCTTGGAAAGGAGCATTATTACAAGCGTTTATAAAAATAGATTTTGGCTTATCAGCAGGATTAGCAATCTTATTAAAAGGACGTTGCTTAATTAGTGGCCATAAACCTGAATTTAATAGATGTTTTTTTAATTTATCAGAAGATAAATTTGATATGTCTTGATTATTAAACCTTTCAAATGTAACCGACTCTTCAACATCAGATTTATTAATAATTATTTCTGTTGGAAATCTTCTATCACCAAGTTTAATTTCAGAAATAGAACCACAAGCGGGAGATCTAAAATTAACATGTTCCATTCTTTTGTTAGTAAAAAGTAAATCACCTCTTTTAACATAATCTCCAACTTTTACATGTAATTTTGGTTTAATGCCGTCAAACTCAGTTGGATAGACACAATATATTGATTGGTTAATACATCTGTTATCAATCTCTGTTGTAGGTTCACCTAAAACATTAACATCAAAACCCTTTTTTATTTTGTGAATAATCAATTTTTTTCCTCACTTTTATTATCTAAAAATCAATATTAGATATATTTATACTGATTAGATTTTATTCTTTAAAGGTAAATTTTTAAAAACTTACATATTAACAAATTTTTTAATTACAGGATTAAATTCAATTTCCAAATATTCTTCTAAAGCATCTTTCAAAATGGGCCATTCTGTAAGAATTTCTAAAGAATCCTTAATTAATTCTTCAATATATTCAACTTGATTATTTGGAGATCCATCAAAAGCAGTAATTGCGGTCGTTTTTCCTCTTTTTTGGTCAATACCTAATGTTTTTCCTGATAAATCTTCATTACCACAAGCATCAAGAATATCGTCAGCTAATTGATATGCTGTGCCTATATTAAATCCACATTCTCGTAGAGCATTTGCCTGTGTAAAATCTCCGCTTCCTCCAGCAACGGCTGCAAAAGCAAAAAGTGAACCAGTTTTAAATCTTGCAATATTTATACAATCATTCCAAGACNTAGATTTTTCTCGTAGAATTAACTCTTGCTCTGCCTCAGAACAACAAACTTCACCAGTCATATTTATGAGNTCGNTAAGCAAATCNACTCTTGGCTGTTTTGTTAACAATGCAATTGATCTAAACATNAGAGTATCNCCAAATANTATAGCGCCATTNACNCCATATTTTTTCCAAAATGTTTNATTGCCTCGTCTTAANAAACCTCCATCAATAACATCATCATGNATTAAACTNGCTGAATGCATTATATCAACTGCTGCTCCAGCTATNGACAATATTTCTCTATCAATNTTTGAAGAAATNCCTANATACTGTATTAACTTNGAACGAAGCATTTTTCCACTACCCAAAAGACTNNTATTATTCAGAACNAAACTATGTAAATTTGTNTTTTCAAGAACTGAAATAATTATTTTATTAACTTCATTAAGTTGAAAATCTAATTCTTTTTTATCAATNNTCATAATTTTTATAATGCATTTTGCTTACANCTTGTCAATCGTAGTAGTAAAAGATGCCTTACTAATTTTTTAATGGTAAAAATTTAATTATGAATAGACTAAAACATTTTATAAATATTGATGATGATNTGTGGAATAATTGGAANTGGCAAATANCAAATTATTTATCNAGTTANGATGATATTAAAAATTTAANAAATTTATCATCATCTGAAGTNTACGCNCTTAAAAATTCAAATAAATTTGGAACATCAATTTCNCCNTACTATTCAATNCATCTTAATAATAACTTNATTAGAAAAACTATAATTCCATCNAAAGANGAATTTNTAAATTATNAGGATGANTATGTTGATCCNTTAGGNGAAGAAAANAATAGAGTAACTCCACACATCATCCATACTTATCCGGANAAAATTTTATTTTTANTTACAACCTTTTGTGCNACCTATTGCAGNTATTGTACTAGATCAAGAATAGTNAGTAAGCCTAAATTCGATAATAGTAATTATAATGATTCNATTGAATANATTAAAAAAAATAAAAATATCAGAGATGTATTAATATCAGGTGGTGANCCTCTTATAATGAGCGANNCATCNTTAGAAGAAATTTTATCAAAAATAAGAATTATTTCACATGTTAAAATNATAAGGATTGGTTCTAAGATTCCAGCTGTGTTNCCAATGAGAATAACAGATNNNCTTTGTAAAATATTAAANAAATATAATGTTTGGNTAAGTTTACATTTTATCCATCCCGACGAAATTCAANCTGAAACAATTAAGGCATGTAAGAAATTAAGNAACGCAGGAATATCAATGATTAGTCAAACTGTTTTACTAAAAGGTGTAAATGATAATAAAGAAACATTAATAAAATTATTTTATTTGTTATTAAGTATNAATGTTAAACCTTATTATTTATTACAATGTGATCCTATTAAGGGTTCAAAGCATTTTAGAACAAANATAAAAAAAAGCATTAAGTTNATTCAATCTCTTCATAGTAATATTTCAGGTGTAGCGGTACCTCAATTTGTAATAGATTCACCAGGGGGTGGGGGTAAAATACCAATNGTAAGTTTAAAACAAATTAAACAAAAAGGAAAAAAGGTAATAATTGAAGATTTTAATAAAAATAAGTANGTTTANCCTGATGTCAGCTAGTTTAAAAAAATGAAAAATAAGTATGGTTTATATATTCATNTCCCNTTATGTATTTCCAAGTGTAAATACTGTGATTTTTATAAAATTACNCCAAAAAAATGGAATAATATAAATAATTTTTTNANTTCACTAGAAATAGAACTTTCAAAGCTTCCTCCAAATTTTTCNCCTTTATCTATATTTATTGGNGGAGGAACACCAAGNGCAATAAGNNATANTGATTTTAAAAATTTAATTATGTTAATATCAAAANATGTTGATNTATCAAATTTAGTAGAATGGACTGCAGAAGCAAANCCTTCTTCATTATCAGAAGATAAATTAGCAATNATGATANANGGAGGTATTAATCGTTTATCTATTGGAATTCAGTCATTTGATAATAATTCATTAAAAATTTTAGGAAGAAATCATAATAGTGATNTNGCTTTNAANGCTTTTTNNAATGCNCGTAAAGCTGGATTTAATAATATTAATATTGATTTAATTCAATCAATCCCAAATCAAAACATANNTAANATTGAAAATGAATTGAGCTTAATAAAATCATTAATACCTGATCATTTATCTTACTATAATTTAATATATGAACCTAATACTCAATTATCTAANGATCTTAAAATGGGNAGAATTNANAGTCTAGATGAAAAAACTGAATCTGAAATATANTATNANATAATANAAAATCTTAATGAATTTGGATATGATCACTATGAAATTTCAAATTTTTCATANAAAAATAAAAAAACTATTCATAATTTATTATATTGGCAAGGAGATGAATACATNGGATGCGGTCCNTCATCACATTCNCATTGGAATGGAAAAAGATATAGTAATATTAGCGATATTGATAAATATATTTATAATCTTGAAAATTCTAAGTCTATAATCAANATGAGCGAAAAATTAAGTTTAAANGANAAAATNAAAGAGACTTTTACAATGTGGTTAAGATTAACAGATGGAGTNAATATTAAAGTTTTTGAAAAAAAATTTTCNTGTAAGATTGANGAGATATATNANNCNAAAATTAATGANTTAATAAGCAATGGACTTCTTGAAAAAAAGAAAGANTATATTAAAATTCCAAATGATAANATTTTTTTAAGTAACTCAATAATGAGNGAATTAATTTANGCTTTTTTTACAAGNCCNGAACGTATAGCTTTTGCAGATACCCAAACTCTTTTAACAGAACCTTTTTCGTCAATAATTTTAACTCTTTGTAAATTTGGTTTAAATTTTCTTTTACTCGCGCTTGTAACGTGTAATCCAATTCCACCTTTTTTCTTAGAAAGACCTTTTCTGACAATCTTTCTNCCAACGATAGTTTTTTTTCCAGTTATTGAACATTCACGACCCATAAAAAAATCCTTTAGTTAACTACCAACTAGATTTAGTCATACCAGGAATTCTACCCTGAGATGCCATTTCTCGTANTGTAATACGAGANANTTTAAACTTACGATATACAGCATGAGGCCGACCNGTTACAGAACAACGATTCATTATTCTATTAGGATTTGCATCTAATGGTAATGATCTCAATTTCTTNATTGCNTTNATTCTATCTTCAGGAGAAGTTTTAGAATCANTAATTATTTTTTTTAACGTCATTCTTTTTTTAAAATAACGATTAGCGCAAGCAATTCGCTTNTCATTTTTTACAATCATACTTTTTTTTGCCATATAATTTCGCTTTCAATAAAATTAGGAACGGGATAAAAACCTATTTNAGTTAGATATTCCACATAAAAATGAAAAAAAATTATATTCTGTTTATTGGAATTTTNTNTACANATGTTATCTTAATGTAATGAATTNAAATTTAAAGAGTCAAATTTCACCATCNGCNATTATTAATTCTAATTGTAGAATNATAGGTAATAATGTTTCAATTGGNCATAATTGTGAAATTGGAGAAGAAGGNNTTGTTGTAATTGAAAATTGTCAGCTTGGAAATAATGTAAAATTAAAANGTGGTTNTTTTAAAGATTCAGTTTTTTTGGATAATTCGTCAATGGGAAGTAATTCTTATGTGAGAGGTGGAACTTTACTTGAAGAATATGCTAGCGGAGCTCACTGTGTGGGATTTAAAGAAACAATTTTATTTCCCTATGCTAAAACAGGAAGTTTAATTAACTTTTGTGACGCTTTGCTTTCAGGTGGAACAGATTTAAAAAATCATTCAGAAATTGGTTCTTCCTATGTTCATTTTAATTATACCATAAATAAAGACAAAGCGACTCCATCATTATTTGGTAATGTTATTGATGGTATTTTTCTTGATCAAAATCCAATATTTTTAGGTGGACAGGGTGGTGCTGTTGGTCCAATAAATGTTGCATTTGGTTCAAAAATTACAGCCGGTAGTATTCTAAGAAAAGATTACTTAAAATCGAATCAAATTATTTCTGAACCACACATTAAAGAATATGAAAAAGACTATATTCCTAATTTTCGAAGTAATTTAGAAAAAATAATTGAAAATAATTTTAATTACATTGGAAGTATTGCTGCTCTACGTGCTTGGTATAAACATATTAGATCTCTTTATATCAAAGATATTTTTCATGAGTCTCTAATAAAAGGAGCCGAACAATTACTTTTAAACAGTTTTAAAGAAAGAATTAAGCAAATCAATACCATTACTGATACTAAGTACACTATTGATTTTCCAAAAATTGACCCAATATCAAATAAATTTATTAACAATCTTAAAGTAACTGATGACTATATTAATGATATAAAAAATATCAGTCCCAGTGTGAAAGAAATGGGTAAAATTTGGATTAAAAAAATTATTGATGACATTAAAAAAATATATAGAGGTTAATTTTGCAAAAGTTATTTGGAACTGACGGAATTAGAAACGAATCGTCTCATCAATTTTTTTCAAGTAAATCACTATGTACTTTCGCAAAAGCTTTAGCTCACTTTATACAATTAAGGAATCCTAATCGAAAATCGACTGTTCTTATTGGTTTGGATGGACGATTTAGCGGTCCCAATATTCAAGATCATCTTGTTCATTGGTTAGTATTAAATAATATTCAAATTGCATTTTGTGAATATGAAAATACCAAGCAAGAAAGTTCACCATTAGCTGAAAAAATGAGAAGATTATCTCCTGAAACGATTATATCAACTCCTTTTCTATCCCATATGGTAAAAAAATATTTCGACTTTGGAATAATGATTACGGCTTCACATAATCCCTACTTACATAATGGATTAAAGTTATTTAATGCAGATGGTGAAAAACTTTCCCAAGAAGAAGAGACAGAAATTGAAACTTTATTTTTTAATCCAAGTCAAATTCAGCCTCAAAAAAATCTTAATCTTTCCACAAATATTCTTCATAGAGATTACGTTATAATAAATGACGATCAACTATCTATTTACAAAAATAAATTTAATTTAGAAGGTATTAAATTACTAATTGACTGTGCTAATGGAGGAACATCCTTTATTGCCCCAAAAATATTTAATGGAAAAGAACATATTATAATTAATAATTCACCTAATGGTAAAAATATAAATCTTAATTGTGGATCTGAATTTTCAAAAAATATTTCGAATCTAATTCTTAAAAATAATGCAGATATTGGAATAGCATTTGATGGGGATGGAGATAGGGTAGTTTTCATAGATGAAAAAGGAAAAAAGTTATCCGGAGATCAAATTTTAGCAATATGTGCAAATTTTTTTAAAAATCAAAAATTACTCAAAAATAATACCGTTGTTATAACAAGTATGTCGAATTATGCTTTAATTTCATTTTTAAAAAAAATAAATGTTAATGTTATTATAACTGATGTAGGAGATCGAAATGTTTTGTATAAAATGAAAGATTCTAATTCAATCTTAGGTGGAGAAAATTCAGGTCATTTTATTTTTAAAAATTATTGCTCATGTGGAGATGGAATACTATCAGCATTAATAATTATTGATATAATTAAACAAACTAAGAAAAAATTATCTGAATTGGCATCAATTCTAAATCTTTATCCTCAAAAAATAACTAATGTAAAAGTTAGAAAAAAACCACCATTAAAAGAATTACATTCATTACAAAACATTATCAAAAATGGTGAAAAACAACTAAATGAAGAAGGAAGAATTCTTGTTCGTTATTCTGGTACAGAATCTATTTGTAGAGTTTTAATAGAAGGTTTAAATGAGGATATTATTGAAAAATATTCCAAATTAATTTCCGATGAGATATCGTTATTAATTGGCGAGTAAAAATGAGTTTATTAATTGCTAAAAATATAAATAAAAAATTTTTTTTACACGATAAAACAATTGATGTTTTAGAAGATATTTCTTTATCGGTAAATGTAGAAGAATCAATTGCCATAATGGGGAAAAGTGGATCTGGTAAAAGTTCATTATTACACATACTTGGAGGATTGGATAAACCTTGTAAAGGTGAAGTAATCTTCAAAAAAAACTCTATTTACAATCAAAATAAAAAATATTTGTCAAATTATAGAAATAATCAAATAGGATTTATTTTTCAGTCTTATCACTTGCTTCCTGATTTAACTGTGTATGAAAATATTATTCTTCCATCATCAATTTTAAATAATAGAAATGCAAAATCTACTGTTTCTGAATTAATCGATATAATGGATTTAGGATGTAGAATTAACCATAAGCCTCATGAATTATCTGGAGGAGAAAAGCAAAGAGTTGCTATTGCTAGATCTCTTGTAAACAGTCCTGCATTAATTTTAGCTGATGAACCAACAGGTAATCTTGATGAAGATACAAGCAAACACGTTTTAAATTATCTATTTCAAGCAATACATAATTTTTCTAAAAGTATAATTTTAGTTACGCACAGTAAATATGTTGCTAATTATTGCAATAAAAAATATGATTTGATAAATGGTATATTAGTTTAATTTTTAGAAAGAATAATATGAAAGTTTTTATTAGCGGCAAACTCTATGATGAAGAAGAGGCTTCAATTTCTGTTTTTGATCATGGACTATTATATGGCGATGGTGTTTTTGAAGGAATAAGAATTTATAATAAACGAATATTTCTCCTTAATGAACATATTGATAGATTATTTAATTCTGCAAAGGCAATTGCTCTTGAAATACCAGTTTCAAAAGATGAACTGTGTAAAAATATCATTGATACTTGTAAAGCAAATAACCTAGACAATGGCTATATAAGATTAGTTATTACGAGAGGAAAAGGTACATTAGGTTTAAATCCATATTTGTGTAATAAACCTGAAATAATAATTATTACTGCCAAAATTCAACTTTATCCTGATGAATTATACCAAAACGGTTTAAAAATTGTCACGGTTGGTACAGTTAGAAATCATCCGGAAGCAATTAATCCTAGAATTAAAAGTTTAAATTACCTAAACAATGTTTTAGCTAAAATAGAAGCAATTAATGCTGGTTGCTTAGAATGTATTATGCTGAATCATAAAGGTGAAGTATGTGAAGCCTCAGGAGATAATATTTTTATTGTATCTAACAATATTATAAAAACTCCTCCTGTAAATTCCGGAGCACTTGTCGGTCTGACGCGTAATAAAGTTTTAGAGTTAGCATCTGCAAATAAATATGAGGTTAGCGAGGAAACAATTTCAAGATATGATTTATATACTGCTGATGAAGTTTTTTTAACAGGAACTGCTGCAGAAATAATTTCTGTTGTTGAAATTGACAAAAGAAGTATTGGTTGTGGAAAACCTGGATTAGTCACAAAAGAACTTTCTTTGCTTTATTCTGACTATGCTAAAGTTA
>PASA01000034.1 GCA_002712105.1 Kiritimatiellaceae bacterium | reverse complement strand
TTGCTGGAAGTATGAAATTTGATTTGGTTAAGTCCTCAAAAAATTTATCAATTTCAAGTTTTTTTAATATTAAATTTAATTCAGACAAACAAAATAAAATATTTTTAATGGGTGTTTCAACATGGCCAAATGAAGAAAAATTACTTTTAGATATTTATCAAAGCTTAAAAAAAACCTTTTCTGAACTTATTCTAATTATTGCGCCTAGACATATTGAAAGGGTGCCTGATATAGAAAAATTAATAAAAAGCTTTCAATATAAAATCATTAAACGGAGTGATCATTTAAATTTTAAAATATATGATAACGAAGTTTTGTTAATTGATAGTACAGGCGAACTAAACTCAATATTTAACGAAATAGATATATCATATATTGGGAAAAGTTTTGCAATACCAAATATTGGAGGCCAAAATCTCATAGAACCTGCAAGTAAGAATTCAGTTATTTTAACAGGAAAATATATGGATAATTTTAGAGATATAATTTCAATATTTGATAAATTTAACGCAAGGATAGTCATTGAGAACAATAAAGATCTAGAATTGAAAATTAAGGAACTTCTTACAAATAAAGGTTATTTAAATGATATGAAGAATAAGTCAAGAGAAGCTATTGCATATGGAAAAGGAGCACTTGATAAAACACTTTCTTATATCAAACTTAATTAAGAAATTAATAATGTCCGATATATATTCTGATAATAATAAGATACAAAAAAAATCACATTTTAATTTAAAATTTGAAAAATATAAGTTTAGCAAAAAGAAATTAAAGCGCGCTAAAAATTCCGGTTTAAGAAGATTTTTTCATCTTTTTAAAAAAGATAAATCAAAAATAATTATATTAATTCTAATTATAACTTTTATTTTTTTGATATTAGTTTTTTCTGCAATTTCTCAATTTATCCAATAATATTTTTAAATTTATTGTATCTTTAATTTATGAAATTTACTTTCGATTTTTGTTTTTTTTGTAAGATTTTTAATATGTAATACGATTNAANTNTATTAATAAAGAGTTATTTAAATGCCAAAAAAGAAATTTAATGATTATAAAGTTGCAGANATAAATCTTGCAGAATATGGCAAAAAAGANATCCTAATTGCTGAATCAGAAATGCCTGGGTTAATGTCTTTGCGTAAAAAATATGGAGATTCAAAACCTTTAAAAGGTGCAAGAATTACTGGNTCTTTACATATGACAGTTCAAACAGCAATGTTAATTCAAACTCTTGAACTATTAGGCGCAAAAGTAAGATGGGCTAGCTGTAATGTTTTTTCAACNCAAGATCATGCAGCAGCAGCTATTGCATCAAATGGNACGCCCGTTTATGCAGTTAAAGGGGAGTCACTTCAGGAATATTGGGAATATACAGATAAAATTTTGGATTGGGGTAATGGAAATGGCCCAAATTTAATTCTTGATGATGGTGGTGATGCCACATTATTTATTCATTTAGGACTTAAAGCTGAATCGAATCCAAAAATTTTAGAAAAAAAACCTGATAGTTTAGAGGAATCAATTTTATTTAAACAACTTAAGAAATCTTTAAAAAAAGATCCTAAAAGATTTTCAAGAATATCAAATCATATTTTAGGTGTNTCTGAAGAAACAACAACCGGAGTTCATAGACTTTATAAAATGCAAGAGAAGGGGGAGTTATTGTTCCCAGCNATAAANGTAAATGATTCTGTAACTAAAAGTAAGTTTGATAATCTTTATGGATGTAGNCATTCACTTGTTGATNCAATTATGAGAGCAACAGATACAATGATTTCTGGAAAAGTTGCTGTTGTAGCTGGATATGGAGACGTAGGAAAGGGCTCAGTTCAATCCCTTAAAGGTCAAGGTGCAAGAATAATTGTTACAGAAATTGATCCAGTATGTGCGTTGCAAGCATCAATGGAAGGTTATGAAGTAATGTCAATGGATGAGGCAGTTGAAATTGGTGATATTTTNATAACTACTACTGGATGTTGTGATGTAATTACTGAGAAACACATTAAAAAAATGAAGGATATGAGTATTGTTTGTAATATTGGACATTTTGATTCAGAAATACAGGTTGATAAATTAAAGAAATACAAATGGATAAATATTAAACCTCAAGTAGACATGATAAACATTTCAAAAAATAAAAAAATTATTCTTTTAGCAGAAGGAAGNTTAGTGAATTTAGGTTGTGCNACNGGTCATCCTAGTTTTGTAATGTCTAATAGTTTTACAAATCAAGTACTAGCTCAAATTGAATTGTATCAAAATAATGATAGCTATCCATTAGGTGTTTATACTCTTCCAAAAATTTTAGATGAAGAAGTTGCTAGACTTCATTTAGATAAATTGGGAATTAAGCTAGATAGCTTAAANAATAAACAATCAAAATATCTTGGTGTACCTATAAATGGTCCTTTTAAACCCAATCATTATAGATATTAATTATTTATAACATTATTTTTAAATAACCAGTTTAGAAGCAATCTAACACCAAATAATGTTGCTCCAGAATCTTGAGTTTCCGAATTTTTTGTCTGCCATGCCATTCCAGCAATATCTATATGAGCCCAAGGTATATTATTTGGAACAAAGTTACTTAAAAATGCAGCAGCTGTAGCTGTACCAGCATTNCCACTCTTAGACATNTTTGATAAATCAGCGAAGTCTGATTTCATGTCATCAATAAAATCTTTGTATATTGGTAACTCCCATAATCTTTCACTAGTTTCTTCACCGGATTTTTGTAACATATTTATTAAATTTTTATTATTACCTAGTATACCNGCAGCAGAATTACCNAATGTGGAAATTACAGCTCCAGTAAGAGTAGCNATATCTATTATGCATTCAGGATTATAATTTGANGCAATGCCCAATGCATCTGCTAATATTAAGCGTCCTTCAGCATCTGTATTTAAAACCTCAATTGTTTTTCCATTAAATGAGGTAATGATATCACCTGGTTTTGTGGCGTTACCTCCCGGCATATTTTCGGCAATTCCTAAAATACCTATTACAGAACGATTAATATTTAAATTTGATAAAATTTCCATTAAACCTAAAACGGCCATTCCTCCACATTTATCATACCNCATCCAGCCCATATNTTTACTCGGTTTTAAACTTATTCCACCAGAATCAAAAGTTACAGTTTTACCAATTATTATTATNGGAGAAGTATCATTTTTTCCTATTTTTTTNAGGATTATTAAATTTGGCTCATTAANACTTCCCTCAGCAACTGAAAGGATTCCACCGCATTTTTTCTCAATTAATTCTTTCTTTCGTAATACATTAACTTCAAATCCTTTTTTAACTAAATTNTTAGCATATTTTGCTATATATGATGGTGTTGCATAATTTGCTGGAGAATTTGCTATATTAGCAATTTTATGAATAATTTTTCCTTGAGTTAATCCAAAATTAATTTGATTTAACGAAGATTTTTCATATGCNATATTTAAAATTATTGATGATTTTTTATCTGTTTTAAAATTATCAAATTTGTAAATACCCCAGAATAACCCTCTGACAATAAAAGATTCATAATTATCTACTTTTANATTATCAATATGAGGAAAAACTAATAAATTTTTATACTTCATTCTTAGNGCTTCTNTCGCTCCAACTGTGAAAGCNTTTTCAAGAGATGAATTATTAATTACATCTCCACAACTAACAAAAATAANATTTAAANTAAAAANATTNATTAAATGAAGAGTTTCATTTTTTTNNCCNTNANANTGAGTTTTTTTAATTAGTTTTTTNATATCATTTTTCTTAATTTNAAATTNATCAAATATAATTGGCAGAAGTGGATTNNTTTTATGACAAGGTATTATGAGTANNTCATANTCCGANAGAANTATTTTATTANTATTTTTTTTTTATTGTTTTAATATTCACTTTTACATCTCTACTCAAAGATAATATTATTTTTCGTTAATATTATCTTATAATTTGTTGATTTGGATAGTGTATTGTCATAGACGATAGTAATTTTTTGTAATTTTTTGTCAAATTCTGATGATATAAAACCGTCAATTAATTTTAATTCATTCTCTATTTTTTCATAATCAAATGAATCATGATTGATAATCGTAGTATTAAAAGATGATAACTCTTCTCTGTTACACCAAAATAGAAAAGAGGATTCAGATGATTTATCACAGCTCGATAACACAAGGATAAAACTTAAATAAATAAAAAAACAAAAAAAATTTTTAAATCTCATGAAGCAACCTATATTTGTAAATTTCCTTCCAATTGGATGGTAATTTAAGATTTTCTTTAGAAAGAAACATAAAAACTTTAACATCATTAACAATATCTGGAAATATATCATTGAATAAATAACAAAATTCATAATAAGCATCATAAGCTTTTGTTAAATTATTTTGAAGATGTAATAAGATGGCTTCGGTGAGCATTGGACCTGGTGAATCAATATTATTATTTCTAACTTCTGTTAGATTATCCATTGCAACATTATATTGTTCATTGAAAATTGCTAAATTTATGATATAAAGTTGATATTCATATTTTTCAGTTGGATAGTGTTTTTCTATAATATTAAAAATTTCTTTTGCTTTTTCTCTATCATAATGAACATAAGCGTTATTAATTTCAGCATCTAATACACCCAATGGAGGAGGTATTTTTGCTAAACCATTCCAAAAATAAATACTTAATATAGAAATTAAAACTAAAAATAATATAGCTAAATCTAATCTATCTATTTTTGCTTTTTTTAAAAATTTAATTAAAAAATCTAATTTATTATTTTCAGTCATATATCTATTTAAAAAGAAGTTATTTATAATTAAAATAAATACCGAATTAACGATAGATATATTTTTTATATTACTTTTTTTATAGGCTTGATTTATTCCATTGATAGTAAATCTTAAATAATCATAGGATAATTCGCCATGTAATTCATTTTGTTGAAGTGATTCAAAAAAAAGTAATTTTTCAAAATATTTAGGCTTTTGATTTGCTAAATCAATTTCTCTCCAATCATTAAGATTTATATATTTTGAAATATAATTCTTAATTCTTAATTTCTCTAAAATTATCTCTTTTCCATCGTAATTAATGTTTTCACACAAGAGAGGTAAATAAAAAAGTTCAGTTGATGATTCGTTTTGGATGTTACTAACTATTTTATTTGAATAAGATCGTTTTTTTTTGTCCCAAAAGAAAATTTCTATATTATTTATTATTTTTTTTATATCTTTATCTAATTCATAATTATCATTTACGATATAGTCATATTTGTCTTGTATGAATTTTAAACTTTCAAGTTCGGATAAAAGTAAGAAAAATAGATCTGCTGAAATTTCATTTTCTTTGCAATTTTCATAAAATAATGCTTCATTTTTATTTCTCCAAAAATAAATACCTTTTTTTTGCGGATCAAAATAATTTACCATCCACGAAATATATTTTCTTAACTTAGGAATAATATATATTGCTAAATCTTTATCATAATCATTTAATATTATTTTGGATATATAAGATATATATGGCTTAGGCGCATGATGATATAAATGGGAGTTATTATGTTTTATTTTATTTGGAAGGGACCCATCAGATTTTTGATATGAGAAAATTAATTTTAGTAATAATTTAGCTTTTTTAATATCAGTAATTGAAAATAAACGAGTAATTATTAAAAAATCATCAATGTCGACTTCTTCGTTTATTAATAAANCNTAATTCNTTNANATTTAANTTATTANTATCAATANAAATTTTTTCTATATTTAGTAAACANCTTTTATATATNTTTTTATCTAATAATGAACAATCCATTAAANTTTAATATATATTTTTGTAAAATTAATGAAATATAAAATTATCTTTTTACGAACCTTTACGTTGACGATTACCTTAGATTCAATTTTAATGTTTAACTTATCCAATATTTAACAAAATAAATAACATTTAGGAAATTTTTAACATGGCTAAAAAAAATGATAATAATAAATCAATAAAGGAATCACCTAAGAAACTTACTAAGAAAGCACCTGCAAAAAAAGTTGCTAAAAAAGCACCTGCAAAAAAAGTTGCTAAAAAAGCACCTGCAAAAAATAAAAATTTAAAAAGCTCTAGCCAAAACAAATTAAAATCATCTTCTCAGAATCAAAGTGATGAATCATTAAATAGTGTATCGATAATGGATCGAGAAGAGCGTAACGATAGAATTAAAGATTTAATGGCTTTAGCANCTGAGCATGGTTTNNTNACATTTGAAGATATAAATGAAGCTTTTCCTGAAGACTTAGTNGCTATNGAAGATATTGATAAAATAGTTGGNTTACTTCAAAGTATGGAAATTGATATTATNAAACAAGATGATGTTGAAGAATATCAAGCTAGAATGGAAAAAGAACAAGTAGATAAACAAAATTCAAGAAGNGATGTTCTTGATGANCCAGTAAGNATGTATCTTAAACAAATGGGACAAGTNCCATTATTAACTCGNGAGCAAGAAGTAGAAATTTCAATGAGAATTGAGGAAGCAGAAATAGCTACNACATCTATGTTTAATAGATTGGGCTGCGCNATAGATGCTTATTTAGGTGTTATTAAAAGACTTGAAGANGGNAAAGAAAGATTTGATAGAATTATTTCTGANAAACGTGTTGAGTGNAGAGAAGATTATTTTAATGANTTACCAAAAGTATTAAAAGGTATTGATAGAAACTGNGAATCAAGAAAGAAATATTATAAGGATTGTATTAAAGCCAAATCNGGTACNGCNGATCATAAAAAAGCTTTAAGAAATTTTAATGCTACCCANCAAAGATTANCTACNTTATTCAAAGATCTTCATTTTAAGCAAAAAGCTATAGAAGATATTGTTCCAGAAGTTGATAAATATTTTAAAAATTTAAANAAAATAAATGATGAATTAGAAAAATTAAAAAAAAGTAGATCTAAAGATTCTNTGAAAAAAATTAAAATATTGAAAAAGGAAAGATCAGAACTCGAGTTTTATTTACAAATGGANTCATCTGAATTTGTTAATCATCATAAAGATTTAAAANTATGGTTAAAAAAAGGNTTAAGAGCCAAAACTGAAATGATTGAAGCAAATTTAAGATTAGTAATAAGTATTGCAAAAAAATANACAAACAGAGGTCTTTCATTTCTTGATTTAATTCAAGAGGGAAATATGGGTTTAATGAAAGCTGTTGAAAAATTTGAATATAGAAGGGGATATAAATTTAGTACTTATGCAACATGGTGGATAAGNCAAGCNATTACTAGNTCAATTGCAGATCAAGCAAGAACTATTAGAATACCAGTGCATATGATTGAAACTATTAATAAATTAATGCGTATACAGAAGCAATTACTTCAAGAGTTTGGCAGAGAAGCCACACCTGATGAATTATCTGAGGAAATGGATCTTCCTGTAGACCGAGTAAGAGCTATATTAAAAATAGCTCAACAGCCGATATCACTTCAATCACCGATTGGTGATAGCGAGGATACATCATTTGGTGATTTTATTGAAGATAAAGCTGCCGAAAAACCAGATGAAGTTACGGCATTTAGTTTACTTAAAGAAAAAATTGGAGATGTTCTTCTTACATTAACTGAAAGGGAACAAGAAGTTTTAACATTAAGATTTGGTCTAGTTGATGGATATCCTAGAACATTAGAAGAGGTTGGAAGAAAATTTAATGTTACAAGGGAAAGAATACGTCAGATTGAGGCAAAAGCTCTTAGGAAAATGAGACATCCAACAAGAATAAGAAAACTAGAAGGCTTTCTTGATGGTGAATAAATAATTTTTAATTAGTTAATATTGTTTTTTTGTTACCTTTACCAATGATTCCAATTATTTTTGATTTTTGATTATTATTATCCAGAATTTTAATAGTTTTATCCAAATCATTAGGTGAAATAATTAAAATATAACCAATTCCCATATTAAAAACTCTATACATTTCATTGATATTAATTTTTCCGTTATCTTGAATATAACTATAAATTTTATGAGGTTTCCACGAAGATGTATTTACAATAGCATTCAAATTATTTGGCAGTATTCTAGGTATGTTGTCCAGCAACCCACCACCTGTAATATGTGCCATTCCATGAACATCAACCTTTTTTAAAAGATTGCTAACAGAATTTAAATAACTTTTATGCACTGCCAACAAAAATTTTTGAAAAGTAGTTTTAGTCCCTGGTATAATATCATTAAGTTTATTTTTACACTTATCAAAAATAATTTTTCTAGCTAACGAATATCCATTTGTATGAAGACCAGATGATGGTAAGCCAATGATAATATCATTATTTTTAATTTTTTTGCCTGTTATAACTTTTTTTCTTGGAACGGATCCAATTACAGCACCAACTAGATCATATTCACCATTNGGATAAAGTCCTGGCATCTCAGCAGTTTCTCCTCCTAATAAAGCTAATTTATTTTGCTTACAAGCTTTACAAAAACCACTTAATACATCTTCAAATACTTTTGGCTCTAAGGAAGCAGCACCCAAATAATCCATAAAAAAAAGAGGCTTTGCGCCTTGAACAAGTATATCGTTAACACAATGGTTAACTAAATCTTGTCCAACTGTATTATGTATGTTGGCCATATTTGCTATTTTTAATTTTGTTCCAACTCCGTCGATACTACTTACAAGTAAATGATCGATACCAGGTGATTTAAATAAACCTCCAAAAGACCCTAATTCACTAACAACACCTTTAGTATTTGTTGATTTAACTTTTTTTCCAATTTTTATTAACGAAGACATCATTTTATCTATGTCTACACCTGCTTTTGCATATGCTGATTTATTTTTTTTTGTCATTTTATCCTTTATATTAATTTAATAGGATCTTTATCAAATTTTGAGATTTTAATTTTAATATTTTTGTCGATCTTAGAACTTATCATTTTTTTATAAATTTTAAGAAAACCTCTTTCAGTATGTGTATGTTCAGAAAGAATAACGTGAATTCCATTTGCGTTTGCAGATAGTATATTATGATGACTCATCTCTCCAGTAACATAGCAGTCAGCGTTAATATTTTTTAAAATATCAGATCCTGCTCCAGCACAAAATGCAACGCTTTTAATTTCTTTATTATTAACTGATCCAATTCGTAAATATTTTAAATTTAAATATTCTTTTATTTTTTTTGAAAGAAGATTAATTGTTATTGATTTTTTTAGATGTACTATTTTAGCACAAGGTAAAGGATTAATTGTTGATGTGTAAACAGTTTCAATTGTATCTTCGTTTAAACTTTTTGCTAACCAATCATTAATACCATTTTCAACATTATCAAGTGCTGTATGTGGAGAATAAACAGCTATATTATTTTTAATTAAATGAATTAAAATAGCATTTTTTTTATTATTACAATTAATTTTATTAAATGAATTAAATAAAAACGGATGATATGAAATGATTAAATTTATTTTATTTTTTATTGCCTCTTTTAAAACTGCTTCTGTTAGATCAATTGTTAATAAAATATTATTAATTTTTATATTATTTTTACTATTTACCAATAAACCTACATTATCCCAATCAGCAGCAAGATTTAAAGGGGACAATTCATTTAATAAAAAAACAACTTTATTAATATTCATAAATATCAGATTATATTTTTTTGTATTTAAATTAAATGATTATTAATCAATTTTACAATAAAACCTACGGTTTTTTGGCTACATTTTTATACAAACGCTAATGTCATAAGAAATGTGACAAACAAAGCTACCGTTTCAACGATACCAATTGAAATAATATTATTAACAAGACCTTCGCCTGTTTCACCAATCGAATCATTTGCAGCCGCCGAGGTCTTTCCTTGATACCACGCGGAAAATCCTATTGCAATTCCNCCAACTATACCNGCCCCTAATAATGCTGGCCATATTGCATGCATTANAGGATCTTCAGCAAAGCCCTTATAGAAAATAGCAAATAATAAACCATAAATCGTTTGTGATAGAGGAGCTCCAATAAAAATTAATAATGTAAATGGTGCTGGTTTTCCTTGTAAATAACATTTTTTCCATGCGCCAATACCNGCCATTGCTGCGGTNCCTGTTCCTAANGCNGANCCAATTGCAGCAAATGAAAATGCAATGGCTCCNCCAAGTTTAATCATTGCTGGTGCTAATTCTTCCATACTTTCTTACCTCCTTAATAAATAATTAATATTTAGATATCTTACTAAATGGTTTATAACTAATTCCCGCCCATTCA
Source organism: Kiritimatiellaceae bacterium (assembly GCA_002712105.1). Classification (GTDB taxonomy): domain Bacteria; phylum Verrucomicrobiota; class Kiritimatiellia; order Kiritimatiellales; family Pontiellaceae; genus Pontiella. The sequence continues at coordinate 8,104 of PASA01000034.1, read as the reverse complement.
ATTCCAGCGTGACCTGAAAATTCTAGTGTGTTAAGTCTTATACCGTGTACCATTACTCCCATAACAGCAAGTATAATATTTAATGTATGTCCTGCAAATAAAATTAAAACAGCNCCAAATGTTAAATTATTNTCAAGATTTGAACCTAACGCTATTTTATTAAAAGCTAACGCTATTTCTAATGAAGCTGTTCCAACAGCATATAATCTNATATATGAAATTATATCTACAAAATTACTTATTATNTCTAAAAATAATGTAACNATTCCTATNTANGCTTTGGTTAATANTAATCCTGCAAAAACANATANANNTCCTANAGCNAGAACCATAAGTTTATAATTATTAATTAANNCAAACCAATTCCATGAAGGATCAATTACTANGCCTAAAACAAANATATATANTGATANACTACAAAAAAACCANCCTAAATCAATTAAGCATGATGAGGAGTTAATCTTTCTAATAAAATTCCAAATCCTAGCAATAGATAAATGAATTAANCCAATTGAAAAACAAATAAACATAATNTTATTTGTAGCAATTTTTTTATTCCAAATACTGTACGCTGATTCCCAACCTGTTAAAAATGGATTTGTTAATACTTGTAGAGATTTAGGTAAATTCTCAATTGGTATTCCAAAATAATTACCTGTCAGCATACCTAGAACAACTGTACATGAACTCATTATTAATAAAAGATTTAGACCACATTTGATCTTTGGTTGTTTAAATTTAAATTTAGCAAACAAAGTTGTGAGTAAGAATAATATTCCATAACCAGCGTCTCCAATAATAAATGCAAAGAAAATACTCAAGAAGATTAAAAAAACAGCACTGACATCTAATTCTTTATATCCTGGAAGAACTGCAATTATATCTAAGGCAGATTTGATTGGGGATACCCATTTTGGATTTTTTAATAAAGTAGGGGGGTTATCATCACTTGTAACATCAGAGATTTTGTAAGCCCAACCCTTAACTTCAGCTGCTTTTTTAAGATCTATAATTCGGTCTTTTGGGATAAACCCTTTTAAAAATAAAATATTATCAAAATTTTCCATTCCATATTTAACCGATTGAAAATTATAATCGTCATAAGCATTATCATTAATCTTATCTAAGCTATCCATACAGGATGAAAGATTACTTATTTTTACTTTTACCTCTTCTATTATTTCACGAGTTTTTTCTAATTCACTAAATAATTCAGTTAATGAATATTCGGGTAACGTTATACCATCTATATCTTTTAGGATTTCATTTTTTGAGAATGAAATATAAAAATTATCTGATTTGTTATTTCCAATTTTTTTTATAAATACGTCATTAGGGAGATTTAATTTTTCTTTTTTATTTAACTTAAATAATTTTACAAATATCCCTTGAGAAACTAATTGTTTAATATCTTTGGGATTAAAATTACCAAAGTCTTCAATTCGAATTATTTCATCTGTTATTTGCTTCTCTTTATTTTTAAGTGATTCTAGATCATTATTTAGCAATAATGTTTGATCTATTAGATTATCAATTTTGTCATTTCTAACTTCATTATTTTTAAAAGAGTTTAAAATAACTCTCGTTTTTTCAATATCATCAATTTTTTTTGAAACTAATTCTAATTTTTCATTATTTGTTTCCTTAATTTTATCTAAATGTAAAACTTTTAATGAACGTAGTGATTTAAGCATCTCATCTTGATTACTTTGAGTACATAAAACTATAATTTTTTTCATTTCAACGATCATCAATTTTTTCCTTTTGCAATTTTTGATCGTGCAACGGCTGCAGTTTGTTGATCACCCATAAAAATTCTTATAATTCTAATATTTTCTTTAGCTTCAGGAATTTTAACTTTTTCAAAAAGATTAACTCGTTGAGTTGTAGTTCTTAATTCATCCATTAATAGATCATACTGTTTCTGAAGTATTTTTCTTTCGATTCGCAATGTAATTAATTGCTTTAAGGTATCAATACCATAATCAATCCATAATGGCGTTAAGGAAATATTAGGAATAATATCATTAAATATTATTTTTTTTAAGATTGGTATATTTACTCCTGCTATATTCCCTTTTATTATATCTAATGAATTTATTTCAATATATTGTTCTAAATCTACAGACTCAGAAAATAATTTAATCCATGGTTTTAGATTTTTTCTTTCTATATTTTCAATTTCAGACTTTTGTTTAATATCTTGATCTAGATTCCTTATTTCCATTTGCAACTGTTGTTTTTTAAGTTGGAGTGTTGGTAAATATCTTTGAAATCTTTTTAAAGCGTCTCGTTGAGCCTTTAATTCGTTTTTAGTTAATTTTATCTTTGCCATTAAAAGCCTTATTTTTTGGGCCAAAATTTATCAGTTAATTTTGAAGAAATTCCCGTTTCTGATGGATCAAAACAATCAGCAAGAATTTTCCATCCTGAATCTAAAGCATCTTCTAAAGAAATATTAACTGTGATATTCATCATCTCTGACTCAAAACGATTTCCATAATTCAGTAGCTTCTGATCCCAATCACTCATCTTAAAACCCATAGATTGTTTTTCTAGTGTTTCTTTAAATGAGGCATATAATTGAATCATTGTATCCATAACTGTTCTATGATCTTCGCGTGTTTTATTATTAACTTGCTGTTTTAATCNACTAAGNGATCCAAAAGGCTCAATTCTTCCATTTTTTAAGTAAAANTGNCCTTCTGTNATATATCCNGTGTTATCAGGTACAGGATGAGTAACATCATCACCTGGCATAGTNGTCACAGCTAATATAGTTATNGAACCACTTCCTTCAAAATCAACTGCTTTTTCNTATCTTGANGCTAATTGAGAGTACAAATCACCNGGATACCCACGATTGGAAGGAATTTGNTCCATTGTTATAGCAACTTCTTTCATTGCATCAGCAAAATTCGTCATATCAGTTAGAAGGACTAATACTCTTTTTTCCTGAAGAGCATACTGTTCAGCAACNGCTAATGAAGCATCAGGAACNANNAAACATTCTACAGTTGGATCNGATGCAGTATGAACAAACATNACAGTTCTAGANANNGCACCACTTTGATCTAATTTATCTCTAAAAAATAAATAGTCATCGTGTTTAAGACCCATNCCGCCAAGAATNATGACATCAACTTCNGCTTGAAGAGCAATTTGTGCTAGTANGTCATTATATGGTTCTCCTGCAACTGAAAATATTGGTAATTTTTGAGATTCAACNAGTGTATTAAACANGTCAATCATTGGTATACCTGTTCTTACCATATTTTGAGGTATGATTCTTTTCGCAGGATTAACTGANGGTCCTCCAATTTCGATCATATTTTCTATAATTTCNGGTCCATTATCACGAGCTTTACCTGAACCCGTAAAAACTCTTCCNAGNAAATTTTCAGANAATGGAATTTGCATNGTTTTTCCAAGAAATCTTACTTTAGCATCTGTACCAATTCCTCTACCACCTGTAAAAACTTGTANATAAACCATNTCATNTTCTAANCGAATTACTTGTGCNAAAGACAAATTATTATTTGAATCAACNTGGGCTAATTCTCCAGCTATAACATTNGAAGCTTTAATAACAATTACNTTTCCAGTTATTTGCTCAACTTTATGATAAACTTTATTTTGCATTATCCGTTACCTCCAAAACCATTTTTTTCCACTGCTTNACNCATTTATTATAATCATCGGATTCATATTCAAATCCATTCATATCTCTACAGACTTGAGTTAATTTTTGAAAAAATGATCTTGCATCGTTTTTAGTTTCAAATATCAAAGAACTATCAAGTAAATTTANAAGCATTTTAAAAGTATATCTTTGTCTTTCAACNGAGTTTGATNANTCNACTTCATCAAAAGCATTTTGCTGTAAATATGTAGCATCAATATANTCNGATTTTAAATAAACTACAAAATCNTCTATTGAAGTACCTTCTTCTCCCACTACTTTCATCATTTGACCAACTTCATTTCCATTACGAAGTATTTGATTGGCTTTTGCTAAATCATCATCATCTACAACACTTGGATATTTACTCCAGCTTTCTAANGGATCAACTGCAGGATATCTTCTAGCATCTGANCGNGCTCTAGAAAGACCATGGAATGCNCCNACAACTTTTAANGTNGCTTGNGTAACNGGTTCTTCAAAATTNCCACCTGCTGGAGAAACTGTACCTCCAATTGTTACNGAACCAATNTCNCCATTTTTTAACTTAACAATNCCACCTCTTTCNTAAAATGATGCAATAACGGATTCTAGATATGCAGGAAAAGCTTCTTCNCCAGGAATTTCCTCAAGTCTTCCTGACATTTCTCTTAATGCTTGAGCCCATCTNGATGTTGAATCAGCNAATANAAGAACATCNAANCCCATTTGTCTGTAATACTCGGCNAGNGTTACNCCNGTNTAAACAGATGCTTCACGAGCAGCAACTGGCATAGAACTAGTNTTACAAATGATTAAAGTTCTTTCCATTAANCTNTTACCTGTTCTTGGNTCAGTTANTTCNGGAAANTCTCTTANNGTTTCAACAACTTCTCCAGCTCTTTCNCCACATGCTGCAACNATTACNATATCAACTTCAGCATTTCTAGANGTAATCTGTTGTAAAACAGTTTTTCCTGCACCAAATGGACCNGGAATACAGTAAGTNCCTCCNTTAGCAACAGGAAAAAAGGTATCAATCGTTCTTAANTTTGTNGCCATAGATTCTGTTGGACGCAATCTTTCTTCAAAACATTTTATTGGAACCTTGACAGGCCATTTTTGCATTATCATGCATTCTTTTTTGTTACCATTTGAGTCTCTTATTGTTGCTATAACTTGATCAACGGTATATTCATTCTCATCCTTAATCTCAGAAACTTCCCATTTTCCATTTAAGTTAAATGGAACCATTATTTTATGTTCATATAAACCCTCNGGNACNGAACCTAGNGTATCACCTGAAACAACNGTATCNCCAACCTTAACTTTTGGAGTAAATTTCCATTTAATATCTCTTGGAAGGGGATCNAGATAAGTACCTCTTTTTAGAAAAAAACCGCATTCTTCNGCAAGAGCAGGTAATGGGTTTTGAAGTCCATCAAANACCTGAGTTAATAATCCNGGACCAAGTTCTACAGATAANAATTCGCNAGTNAATTCTACAGAATCACCAACTTTTAATCCNGTNGTATCNTCAAATACTTGTAACTCAGCATTATTACCTCTAATTCGAATGACTTCGGATTTTAATTTTAANTTCGAAGATTCAATACAAGCGTAAGCAACTTCATTTAAAATTACAGGTTGCTGAAAATTAACCTTTAATAAGTTTCCGTTGATTCCAATTATTTGTCCAATATTTCTACTCATATTTAATCCTTCTAAATTAATAGTTTAAGTCTAAAATCTTGTTTGAATTTGTTTTATCTAAAATTACTTTTTCAATGTAATCATACCCATTATCATCATTCATTTTATTCCATCTAGAAACAATTTTTAACTGAAGAGCATATGAAATAATTTTTGAAAAACTAAAGAAATCATTTTCAACCAGATCATTTAATGCATTAAAAAATATTTTATCAATTTCCATTTCAATTAATAATGGATTATCAAGAGAATATGCTTTATTAAGAGCATCATCAATGCTTCCTGAATATCCTGCATGTTGATTAATTAGTTGTTTGGACTCAGTATTATATTTTTGACATCTCATTTTTAAAATAGAATTATTTATTTGAGTTTCAAGATTATAGTATTTATCTAAAAATTTATTATTTGATATTTTTTTGTTATTTAAAAGATTTATAATTATCGACATTTCTTGGTCATTCAGATGACAAGAACAAGAGTTTATAAATTCTTCTTTTGTCATACATTCAGAAAAATCTAAATTTAAAATAGGGAGGCTAGATACTAAGGAATAATATGACATTTGATCCTAATCTTTTTTAATAGCTTCAGATACTATTTTTGCTAGTTCAGGTCTCAAAAATTCAGATAATGAACTAGTTAGAGACTCATTAGTATAATCTAGAAAAACTTGATTTTCTTTAAATTGAATTTTAAATCCACTTAAAATATTACTATCAACTGATAAATCAATTTCATTCGAATTTTCTTTAGCAATATCTGATACGAGTCCTATTAGATTCTTTGCGTCAGATTCATTTAATATAACAGATAATGATTCGTTTTGATTTTCAATTATTTTTTTAATTAGTATCGTTAAAAATTCATGCTTCAATTCTTTTTTGATACTAACATCCAATGTACTTAAAACTACTTTTTCACAACTTTGGCCAAGAGTAATAAGTAAATCTCTAGCCGCTTGTTCAATAGCTGTTATAGATTTATTTTTTAATGATTTAGCTTCATCAATAGCTTCTGATTTACTTTTTTCTGCTTCTGATTTAGCATCATTTATAATTTTTTCTGCTTCTGATTTAGCATCATTTATAATTTTTTCTGCTTCTAATTCAGCTTTCTCTACGCCTTCTTTTTGAATTTGATCAATTAAATATTGAATTTCTTCAGCCATTCTTCCTCCAAATTAATTGTAATATATATATCGATATAAATGGATTGAACTATAGATTCAAGCACCATTAACAAGAAAATGCTATTTTCATTTTTTTTCATTATAAATATTTAGTTCTTTTAATAATTGTAAAGTGATTAATCCCGTAATTTCTAGACTTTCTACACTGATATTATTGATATTATCTTTTGATGTATGCCAATAATCATTTAGTAAATTTTTTGATCCAAAATGAAAATCAATAATATTTAATGATGGTATTCCTATTTTCATGAAAGGAACATGGTCATCGATAATAAAAGTATTTTTTAAGTGTTTAATTCTATTCTCAAATCCTAATTTTCTTTGAGATATTAATAGTTTATTTAATAAAATAGGGGAGGTATTTCCAGGAATTGTAAATTGAAGGTTTTTATCACCAACCATATCTAAAAGTATCATATATTTACATTTTTTATAGAATCCCGATTGTTTAATTTTATTAGAATAATTTCTACTTCCATGAAGTCCATCTCCAGGAATATAATTTTTTATTCCTTCTTCACCATCAAAAAAAATGATTTTTATTCCATAATTTAAATTCTGATTCTTTAATACTCGAGCAAGCTCAATTAAAACACCACAGCTGGAGCCAGAGTCATTTGCTCCCTTATAATTCTTTATTCCAGGCATTGTGTCAAAGTGAGAACCAATGATTATCCATTGATCATTATTACAATTNATAGTACTGACTACATTTACCATTTTTTTAATACCATCAGGTGTTGAGTCATTAAAAAATTGTAATTCTGTTTCTATATTTAATGATTCTAACTTTTGATATAAATAACGAGCTGCTTTATGTCCATTTGGTGTTCCAGCATCTCTAGGAGAAATAGATATTAATTCTTTAACATTATTAAAAGCATTAGATGAATTAAAATCTTTTTGTGAATTTGATTTAACATCAGTAGAAGTTGTAAAGAATAAGATTATTATTAAGAAAAAATTATAATTATTCATATTATATAATGAATAATAACATTAATCATCCATACTTGTTTTATCGCTACTCATTGTTTCAACTAAAGCCTCACATAGTTTTTTATCTTCTTTTAGTAATTTTACAGCAGCATCTCTTCCTTGACCTAATTGTTCTCCATCCATTGAAAGCCAAGATCCTTTTTTTTCAATTATTCCAGCTTCAATAGCTGCATCGATNATTGATCCTTCATANGAAATACCTTCNGCATATAAAATNTCAAATTCAGCTTGTGTAAATGGAGGTGCAACTTTATTTTTTACAACCTTAATTCTTGTTCGATTTCCATAAACATTACCGGTAGAATCTTTTAACTGTCCAATTCTTCTTATATCAATTCGAACAGAGGAATAAAACTTTAAAGCTCTACCGCCTGGAGTTGTTTCAGGACTACCAAACATAACACCGACTTTTTCCCTAATTTGATTTGTAAAAATACAAATACATTTAGAGTGATTAATTGCTGCAACTAATTTTCTTAATGCTTGGGACATTAATCTAGCTTGTAACCCTACGTGAGACTGACCCATTTCGCCAT
>PASA01000033.1 GCA_002712105.1 Kiritimatiellaceae bacterium | reverse complement strand
CGCCTTGACAGGCAGGTCCTACCCCGTTAGCAGCAGGTGGTNCCTCNTTAGCAGCAGGTGGTTCCTCNTTAGCAGCAGGTGGTTCCTCNTTAGNAGCAGGTGGTTCNTCTTTTGAAGTATTATCACTCGAAAAAGTTATTATATGCTGACCAACAGATATTGTATCGCCTTGAGAAATCAAAAGTTTCTCGATACTTCCTTCTACCGGAGAAGGGATTTCCATACTTGCTTTACCAGCTTCTATTTCTATGATGGATTGTCCTTCAGCGATGCTGTCTCCTTCGCTAACAAGAACATTTACAACATCTCCACCTTCAATATTTTCACCTAGTTCAGGTAATTTAAATTCAATAGCCATTTTATTCTCCTAATGGATTTGGTTTATTTAAATCAATTCCTAAATCTTCTCTAGCTTTTTTTAAATCTTTATCCTTATAATGACCTTTTAAATTTAATGAAGCAAGCACAGACCACGTAATAGCGTTGGCATCAACTTCAAAATGATTTCTTAAAGCTGGTCTATCATCGCTTCTACCATATCCATCAGTGCCAAGAGAGACAAGTTCATCTTTAATCCATTTAGATAATGAATCTGGAAGTACTTTCATATAATCAGAAGCAGCAATAATAGGACCATCTATTTTATTCAGACATTCACTTATATATGGTTTTAATTCTTTTCCATTTCTTATATTTTGTCTTTCGATATCTTGAGCATCTTGAATTAAATTTTTGTAACTAGTTACAGACCAAACATCAGTATCAATATTATATTTTTCTTTTAGTTTTATTGACGCTTTAATTACCTCTGGAAGAATTGCTCCACTACCTAATATTTGTGCTTTTGGATTTTTGGAAGAACTAAATTTGTACATACCCTTTATTATCCCCTCTTCAGATCCTTCGGGCATAGCTGCCTGTACATAATTATCGTTCATTAATGTTATGTAATAAAAAATAGACTCATTATCTACATACATTCTTTTAATTCCATCTTTAATAATGACAGCAATTTCATATGCAAAAGCTGGGTCATAAGCCATTAAATTTGGGATAGTTAATGCCAAAATATGACCATGACCATCTTGGTGTTGTAAACCTTCTCCAGAAAGGGTCGTTCTTCCTGCGGTAGCTCCTAANAGAAAACCCTTACATCTTGAATCTCCAGCCATCCAAGCCATATCACCAATTCTTTGAAATCCAAACATTGAATAATAAATATAGAAGGGAATCATATTTATGTGATGATTTGCATAAGCCGTTCCNGCTGCTAAAAATGAGGCAAAAGAGCCTGCTTCAGTAATGCCTTCTTCTAAAATTTGACCATCTTTTTCTTCCTTATAAAAGAGAAGATTATCCGCATCAACAGGTTCATATAATTGACCACTATGTGCATAAATACCGACTTGTCTAAATAATGCATCCATCCCAAATGTTCTTGCTTCATCGGGCACAATAGGAACTATGAGTTTTCCAATATTTTTATCAGATAATAATTTACTTAGAATTCTTACAAAAACCATTGTTGTAGAAACTTCTCGATCAGAACCTGCATTAAATTCTTCAAATATTTTTGGATTTGGCATTTCGATTGAATTATCGATTTCTGATCTCTCAGGAACAAATCCTCCAAGTTCATTTCTTCTTGATATTAAATACTTCATTTCGGGGGAATTATCATCCGGTCGATAAAATGGAATACTATCAATTTCTTTATCAGAAATAGGGATTCCAAATCTTGTTCTAAAATCTCTTAATGCATCTTCACCGAGTTTTTTCTGTGAATGAGTAATATTTTGACCTTCCCCTGCAGCCCCTAAACCATATCCTTTAACTGTTTTAGCTAAAATTACTGTTGGTCTATCTTTTTCTTCAACTGCAGCATTATATGCAGCAAATACTTTTTCAGGATCATGACCTCCTCTTCTCATTCGTTTAATTTGTTCGTCACTTAGATTATCTGCCATATTTTTTAGCGTAGGATCAGTTCCAAAAAAATGATCTCTNACATATTGAGCACTCTCAACAGTATATTTTTGATATTGTCCATCAACTACTTCACCCATTTTTTTTGCTAAAATTCCATGATCGTCTTGATCAAACAAAGGATCCCAATCGTCTCCCCAAATAACCTTAATAACTCGCCAGCCTGCTCCTCTAAATGATGCTTCTAGTTCTTGAATAATTTTACCGTTACCACGAACTGGTCCATCTAAACGTTGAAGATTACAATTTATTACAAATATTAAGTTATCTAATTTTTCTCTTGCAGCTAAATTTATTGCTCCTAAAGTTTCAGGTTCATCAGTTTCTCCATCTCCCAAAAAAGCCCAGACTCTTTGATCTGTTCTTTCCCTCATATTTCTATCTTCTAAATATTTTATGAATCGAGCGTGATAAATAGCTGCGATTGGACCTAAACCCATAGAGACAGTTGGAAATTGCCAAAAATTAGGCATTAACCAAGGATGAGGATATGAAGACAAGCCAGGTTTATCATTTAATTCTTGTCTAAAATTAATGAGATGGTCATCATTTAATCTACCCTCAAGATATGCTCTTGCATAAACTCCTGGCGATGAATGTCCTTGAAAATAAACCATATCGCCGGGAAAAGACTCGGTTTTTCCTCTAAAAAAATGATTAAATCCAACTTCATAAAGTGTAGCAATTGATTGATATGTCGAAATATGTCCGCCTATTCCATCTTTTGATCTATTTGCACGAACAACCATTGCCATAGCATTCCAACGAATAAGACTTTTAATCCGTCTTTCCATGTCTCTATCACCTGGATATGCAACTTGTTGATCGNAAGGGATCGTATTTACGTATGGAGTATTNGCAGAAAAAGTTAGNCTNATACCTTTTTTTGANGCATTAAGNTGNAATTCCTTTAAAATTTCTTTAACACGCTCAGGCCCTTCACTTTCGATCAAATCATTAAGTGAGTCCAACCAATCTTGTTTTGCTAAATCCATTTTTCAATCCTTCAAATTAAAATAAAAATTTTAGTTANTNTTNATAGAGACTAATTCTGCTGAGATTATGAAACAATACAATTTAATAAAAATTTTTTTTCCNTTTATCTTTAAAAAAAATTTAACNTAAGATGTTTTTNATANGTTAACTANATAAAATAATTNGTTTTTTAAAAAAAAGAATGAATATTATGATACCATTTATTAANGTTATAANTNCTATTACAAGGATATNTTAATTTGAAAAAANTTGGAGCCCATGTAAGTGCAGCAGGAGGTATTTTTAATGCCCCAAAAAATGCAAATGCTATAAATGCTAATGCATTTGCATTTTTTACAAAAAACCAAAGACAATGGAATGCCAAACCATTGAATATGGATGATATTAAGTTATTTAGGGAACAATGTGAACATTTCAATATCGAAATAGATCATATATTACCACACGATAGTTATCTTATTAATTTAGGTCATCCAGAAAAAGAAAAACTTAAGAAATCGAGAAATGCCTTTAATATTGAGATGCAGAGATGTGAAGAAATTGGTTTAAAATTGTTAAATTTTCACCCAGGAAGTCATTTAAATGCAATTTCTGAAGACCAATGTTTANCGAAAATTTCTGAATCAATTAATTTTTCACTTGATNATACTTCTGGTGTTACAGCTGTTATAGAAAATACAGCNGGACAAGGAACTAATCTTGGATTTAAATTTGAGCATTTAGCANAAATTATTGATAAAGTTGAAGATAAATCNCGAGTNGGTGTNTGCATTGATACTTGCCATGCTTTTACCGCAGGATATGATCTTTCATCGATTGATAGTACTAAAAAAGTNTTTCAAGAATTTAATAACATAATAGGGTTTAAATACCTTAAAGGAATGCATTTGAATGATTCCAANAAAAAATTAGGNAGTAGAGTTGATAGACATGATAGNNTAGGAAAAGGATATATTGGTTATGACGTATTTAAATTTATTATGAAGTCTGACAAATTTAANAATATTCCTTTAATACTTGAAACAATTAANCCTGANATATGGGTAAAAGAAATAGAAATGTTAAGAATTTTTGAAAATGAATAATTTAAAAAATATAAATNTTATTCTTGTTGANCCAATTAGTGGNGGCAATNTTGGATCAATTTGCAGATCNATNAANAATAACGGAATAACAAATCTTTCAATTGTTAACCCCAATAAAAATATTGATTGGTTAGAAGCTAAAAAACTTGCATGTAATGCTTCTGATCAACTTAAAAATATAAAAATCTATGATTCTTTAAAAAATGCTATTTCAAAAAGTACTATTGTTGCTGGAACATCTGCAAGAACNGGATTTTATCGAGATTCATCAATTACAATTGACAAATTTTCAGAGATAGGNTTAGAAAGTGCTAAANACCATAAAATTGCATTAGTTTTTGGAAGAGAAGATAAAGGATTAAAAAATGATGAACTGGCTCTATGCACTCATATTATTCAAATACCATCATCAAAAATGTATCCATCATTAAATTTATCNCATGCTGTTCATATTTGCTGCTATGAATTATTTAAAAACTCAAATATTTTTACTCCGTCAAAAGAAAAATGCGATGAAGCTTCATCAGAATTAAAAGAGAGAATGTTTAAAATTTGGGAGCAGATGCTTATTGATACAGAGTTCGTTCAGCAAGAAAAACTAAATCATATGATGTTAGGTNTNAGAAGAATATTNAATAGAGGAAAACTTACAAAATCCGACACNAAGATTCTGATGGGAATAGCTAGACAAAATTTGTGGATTGCTAACAAAAAGAAAGNTGTCTAAAATGTTATTTCCAANTCAAAAAAAAATTTCAAAAAAAGAAATAAATTNACTCCCTTTTATTAGTTTTAATGGTCAAATCTGTCTATGTGATAATGAAAAGAAAATTAACGATGCGGCAAAAGAGCTTAAAAAAGAAAANATTATAGGATTTGATACGGAAACTAAACCTAGTTTTAAAAAAGGAGAATATTNTNCNCCATCTCTTTTGCAGCTCGCATCAGCAAAAACCGTTTATTTAATTCATCTCAAAAAATCCCCAATTACATCTCCAATTATCAAAATTTTTGAGAATAAAAATATTATTAAAACAGGTGTAGCNATTCAAAGAGACATTCTAGATTTAAAAAAAGTTACGTCTTTCAATTCACAAAACTTTATAGAACTTTCTGAAATTGCAAAAGAAAATGGTGTTGAAAATTTAGGATTAAGAAGTTTAACAGCATTATTTTTTGGTTCGAAATTATCAAAAAAAGAACAAGTATCTAATTGGGCAAGGAATAAACTTACTGATTCTCAAATTAAATATGCAGCAACTGATGCATGGATTAGCAGAGAGCTATACGTTCTTTTTTTAAATATTGGTCTAATTAGTAAGCAATGAAGTTAATTCAGCTTTTTGCTTCAGCCCTATTAATGTTTCCTTTAGTTCTCCATTCTTGAAAATAAGAATTGTTGGAATTGATCTTACTCCAAATTTAGATGCTAAAGATGGATTTTCATCAACATTTACTTTTGAGATTGTTGCTNAATCACCAACTTCTTTTTTAACCATTTCAAGTATTGGGGTCAGCTGTTTACANGGACCGCACCATGGAGCCCAAAAGTCTACTAATACTGTACCNNTTGAAGTTATTTCTTCAAAATTATCATTNTTTAAATCTACTAATCCTTCAGNCATTTTTTCTCCTAATTTAAAATCATATTNTATTTTATTAAAATTAAATTATAGAGATAATANTAAATCTAACTATTCAATTTTTAAAGAAAATATTTATGTTTAAAAAAGATCAAATAATTANAGTAAAACTTACAGATCTAGCTGAAAAAANTCTTTGNTACGGAAAACTAGATAATGGAATGAGCGTTTTTGTAAATGGNTTGGTTACAATTGGCGATATNGTTNACGCTAAAATTATTAAAATAAAAAAAAATTACCTTATATGTAAATTTGAATCATTTATTANNAAATCANCATCAAGAGTAGATCCAAAATGNNAATATTTTGGATTATGTGGTGGTTGCAAATGGCAGCACGTAGATTATTCCAAACAATTAATTTTCAAAAAAAAACTCATAGAAAATTCGATTAAACATATTGGTGGTTTTAAAAATTTATATTGTGAGGATTGTATTTCCTCCAAAAAAAAATTTTATTATAGAAATAAAGTAGATTTTTCTTTTACTGACTTACGNTATTTATCAGANGAAGAATTAAANTTAGATCCTAATAATATCANTAAAAGAGTTGATTTTGCGTTAGGATTTCATCCATCAGGNTGTTATTCAAAAGCAATNGATATAGANAANTGTCACTTAATAAGCTCTATCTCAAATCANATTCAAAATGTAATGCGANCATTTTGNATTNCTCATAAAAATAAACTACCTATTTATTCTACAAGATCTCACAAAGGAGAATTAAGAAATTTAGTGATTAGAGAAGGATTTAATAGTGGCCAAATAATGATTAATTTAGTCACATCAACACACAATAGCCAATTAATGCAAAAACTATCAAAAGAGTTGATATCAAAATTTAATAACCAAATTACCACATTTGTAAATAGTACCACGAATGCAAAAAATACAATTGCTTTTGGTCAAAAAGAATATTGTATGATTGGAGACGGATTTATTATTGATATACTTCATAACTATAAATTTCGTATTTCTCCGAACTCCTTCTTTCAAACTAATACACATCAAGCTGAAAAATTATTTGAGGAAATGATTGAATTATCTGAGTTAAAGAAAGATCAAATAGTTTATGATTTATGTTGCGGTACAGGAGCAATTTCAATTTTAGCTTCAAATCATTGTAAAAAAGTACTTGGAATAGAGATAAATGAGCACTCCATTAAAGACGCTAAAATAAATGCAAAATTAAACAATATTTCAAATTGTGAATTTTTACATCTTAATATTAATAATTTATCAAATATTAAAGAGATTACCAATCAATTTGGAAAACCTAATGTAATTATAATTGATCCTCCACGAGCAGGACTATCTACAAAATCAATTCAGAATATATTAAAATTGAAACCTGAAAAAATTATATATATCAGTTGTAATCCATCATCTTTTGCAAGAGATGCAAAAATAATTTGTGAACATTATTATGATTTAAATTTATGTAAACCAATTGATTTATTTCCTCAAACAAATCATGTCGAATTAATATCAAAATTTATAATCAAATAAATCAAAACCAGTATTCATTTTTTGGATAAGGAGCATTAATGGTAATAATTTTTTTTTGAACAGGATGACAAAATAATAATTTATAATGGTGCAATGCGATTTCATTACATACTCTTTTTGCTCCATATTTAGTATCCCCAAGTATAGGGTTACCCATATTGGATAGCTGAACCCTTATTTGATGGTATCTTCCTGTCAAAAGATTTATCTCTAATTTTGTACCTTTTGATTTCTTTTTTAAAAACTTATAATTTAGAATAGCTTTTTTAGCCTTAATATTATCCCTTCTACTTATAACTGATTTATAATTTTGATGTAATAAATAATCGACTAGTTCATCTGATTTTTTTGTTACATTTCCTTCAACAATTGCATGATAAATTTTAACCATTTTTTCACGATAATCCTTACTTGTCAGTCTTCTTAAGGCTTTACTTGTTCTAGCAAATAATACGATACCACTCACCTCTTTATCAATTCTATGACATGCATGAAGGAAAACATTTCCTTTTTTTCTGTTTTGGATTTTAACAAATTCTCTGGCTATATCCTCAAGATTAACTTTTCCAGTACCGCTATCTTGAGTTAATAATCCGCTTCGCTTGTTGACTGCTAACAAATGATTATCTGAATAAAGAATTTCTAATTTTTTTTCTTTTTTAGACTTATTCATAAATCCATCTAGCCCAATTACCATTTGGTAAATTAAAATTATTTGTATTTGAAGAGGATAAAAACATCTCCCCAGAAGAAATAATTCCATTTTTGAAAAATTGTTTTAATAGATTTTCTAAGATTAATGGAGAGAATCCCGGTGTATGAGATGTTAATATTACAAAATTTGGCTTTTTACTCATTACCAAACTTACAAGCTCTAAAGTTTGTAACATTTTGTCTTCAATTTTAAATAACTCCCCTTTGCTTCCCCTTCCAAATGATGGTGGATCAAGAAGAACCGCATCATATTGATTATTTCTTTTCACTTCTCTTTTTAGAAATTTAATTACATCGTCAACAATCCATCTTATAGAAGTATTATGTATATCATTAATTTGCGCATTATCCTTGGCCCACTCCACAATTCCTTTAGACGAATCCAGATGACAACATTTTGCACCATTTTTTGCAGCTGAAACCGTAGCGCAACCGGAGTAAGCAAATAAATTTAAAAATTTTAAAGATTTATAGTTTCCAATATTCGATGATATCCAATTGATTGTTGAAATAGTTTCAGGAAAAAATCCTATATGGCCAAAATCCGTAATTGATAATTTTACTTTGATATCTGANATTTTAATAGTCCATGACTCAGGTATTTTTTTATAAATTACCCATTTTAACTTAGGCGTTCTTTCAAATTTTGCATGTGCATCTTTCCATAAATGACTATTGAGAGGACTCCAAATAGCCTGAGCACAAGGTCTATCTAAAATAATTTTTCCAAATCTTTCTAATTTTCTGCCAAATCCAGAATCTAATAAATCATAATCATTACTATATTTATTTTCTCTCATAATTATTCTTAAAAAAACCTTTTTTTCGTTTTTTTGAGCTTCGCTCTGCATCAAGAGAAATGTTTAATAGTATTCCAATCATAATTGATGATGAAAGAATACTTGATCCTCCATAACTAATAAATGGTAAAGCAATTCCTTTTGTTGGAGCTAATCCGGTTACAACAAATAGATTAATCACGACCTGAACAACAATCATTAATGAAATTCCATATCCTAAAAACTTTCCAAATGTATTATATGAGTTCTTAGAAGTATTAATTCCAAGGAAAAATAATATAAGATATAAAATAACTACAGATAAACATCCAACAAGTCCAAATTCTTCTCCAATAATTGGAAAAATGAAATCGGTATGAGCTTCTGGTAAATAATCATATTTTTGAAGACTTCCTCCAAAGCCAACACCAAATAATTTTCCTTCAGAAAATGCTCTTAATGAGTTTGCTAACTGATAACCAGAACTCAATTGATAAGATTCGGGTTTTAAAAAAGCCATTATTCGTCCTAAACGCTCTGAATTAGTTAATATCATTACAGAAATACCAATAATTACAGGTATTGATATAATAGATATTGTTTTAAGATTAGCTCCTGCAATAAAAATAAGTATTGTAGTTACAAAAAAAATTAAAATTGTTGTGCCATAATCAGGTTCTAATAAAATTGGTACTAAGAAAATACCAATTAATATATATGGTATTAAAATTCCATTTTTAAATTCATCAATTTTTCGTTGATTATTCGATAGCCAATACGAAATCAAAATTAAAATGGAAGGTTTTGCAAATTCTGAAGGCTGAATAGTAATAGATCCGATTTGAATCCATCTCCAACTCCCATTTACCATTTTTCCAATATTGGGAATTAGTACAAGTACTAATAAAATAATCGAAATTAAAGAAATGGGTATAGCAAAATTTTTATAAATATTATAATCAATTTTTCTAATCAAGAAAGCAATTATTATTGATACAATTGACCATATGGCTTGACGTTTTGCATAATATGACGAGTCTAAATCATGAACTGTACTTGCACTAAGTAAGGCTAAAAATCCACATGAAACTAAAATAATATAGACAATTGCTAATAATTGCGATGTTTTAGGCATTAGCGAAAACTAAAATTACAAGCCTCTTGGAATTCTTAATTTAGTTCCAACTAAACTTTCTAAATTATCATCAGACAANCCTTCAAGTGAAATATTTTCTCTTCTTATTTNATCAATACTTACACCNTGNTCTCTTGCNATATCACCTAAAGTTTCACCGGCTNCAATNATNACNTCATCAACAGATATTATNATTGAATTNTCNAAATCTTGTGATGGAGAAGATTCAGACAAATCATCATTCGATAAATTTAATTTATCTTCTAATGGAATATCNATCAGATNNTCTTCATTAGNTTGCTCNGATGGAATTTGACCATAATCAGGAATATCAATTGTCTGTCCGGCAAAAATTTTATCTCCATTTATATTATTTAAGCTTCTTAAATCAGCTATATCAACTCCTGCCGCAANAGCTATTTCAGATAACGTATCTCCAGATTGAATAANATATGATCCGCCTTTTTTGATNTTTTGACTNATTTTTTGAGATTTTACTTTTTTAAATGTAGATGAATTAACTGGAACTTGAATTTCTTGTCCTACAGTTAAAAGATCTGGATTAGACANATTATTTAANTCGATCANAGTCGCAGTTGTAGTATCAAANTCCAGAGCAATTTGGGATAATACATCTCCACTTTCAACTANATATATGTCTGTAGGGGGNTGAGATATTACTTCTGTTATTTCACTNCTTACAATTATTGGCTCATATACTTCACCANCTAACGANTTAGCATTAATATCNGNGATGTCGTATTGGTTAATTGTNGCTTTATGCTCATGCCTCCAAGTNCCTTTATGTTTTGCNCCAGCACCTCTTCCNCTACCAAATGATTCTGTTGTTATACACCCTTGAAGTGTAAACAAAATAAATGAACCAGCTGAAAAAAATACTAGTTTTAAAATTCTATTCTTCATTTTTTTTCTCCTTCATTTACGAGACGAATCTCATCAACAAGTTCTTCAAAATAATTACCTCTTTCAATATAACTAGTAAATTGATCATAACTAGAGCATCCAGGAGATAANAAAANNANATCCCCANTATTAGCATCATNATATGCTTTNAATAAAGCACTTCTNAAACNACTGCACTTTATAAATGGGATTCTATCACCCCAAGAATCACATAAACATGACGCTGATTTNCCATAAGCATATAGGGTAACGTTGCATTCTGCTAGTATTTCTTTCACAAAAGTAATATTTTTTTCTTTTAAAACACCTCCNGCAATCAATTTAATAGAATTTTTTGANTTAAAATTTCTNACNGCGTTAATCATTGCNGTCATATTTGTTGATTTTGAATCATTTACAAACTCNATNTTATTTGTAAATCCCAACGAACTTATCCTATGTTTTAAACCCTTAAAAGTTTTTA
Organism: Kiritimatiellaceae bacterium; assembly: GCA_002712105.1. Lineage (GTDB taxonomy): Bacteria > Verrucomicrobiota > Kiritimatiellia > Kiritimatiellales > Pontiellaceae > Pontiella. Next base: position 3,070 of record PASA01000033.1, on the reverse strand, counting down.
TNCANGNTAAGAAAANATTTGGATCAATATCACAATGATTAATTACTGCTAATAATGCAGGAGCNGTAGTTTCACAAAGATTTATCTTATCAAGGAATGTATCTTNTATACAAAACGGAGAATAATCTTTTGCAAAAATAAAACCATTTTTAAATTTNTAATCAGCTTTTTNNTCTNTTCCAAANGTCAAANAATTATTTAANTCAGANGNATGAACTAAAATTTCATTTGTTAATCTATANGGAAAAATATTNAAACTATTATCACAAGAATTTTGAGTCAAAATTTTGAATTTAATTTTCATATATTCATCAAAGGAATTNTGCCTATCTAGATGATTTGGGTANANATTTAATAATATAGNAATATGCGGTTTAAAATTTGTTATATTTTCTAACTGAAATGAACTTATTTCGAGTAANTACCANTCAANATCATTTTTTTCANCTGCTAATTGNGATGTTGGAATTCCNTAATTTCCACCAATTGAAACTTTTAATCCTGCNAATAGAAACGTTTCGTATAATATTTTTAANGCAGTACTTTTNCCATTAGAACCTGTTATCGCTATAGTTTTACCTTTTAANTNTGACCAACCTAATTCAAATTCTGTTAANACATTTAAATTANTTGACTTTACAAATTTTAACCAAGGATGATTATTTGAAAATCCAGGACTGATTACACAATGAGAGAAATTTTCATTTTTACATAAATNTTGAAAACTNTGAAGTGTATGNTCGNTTTCATCAACAATNATATATTTTTTATTTNTTTTTTCCAAAAGATTTTTGGCNGCATACCCACTTATACCTTTGCCTAGTATNAGAGTATTTTGCATTAAATCTAACATTATCGAATCTTTAATGTTGCAATTCCAATTAATGCACAAATAATTCCNGCAATCCAAAATTTGACAACAATTATATTTTCAANATATTTTGGATCCTTATTATTTANNATAGCTTTTTCTTTTTCAANAAACTCAAAATGATGATGTATTGGCGCACATTTAAATATTCTTCTNCCTTTNCCTGTTTTAAATCTTGAATATTTAAAAAAGATNGTTTGGATTATTACACTCAATGCTTCAATTACAAATACTCCTCCAACAAAAATTAATAATAATTCTTGCTTAATTAAAATAGCTACTGATGCTATTGCTCCACCTAATGCTAAACTACCTGTATCCCCCATAAATATTTCAGCAGGATTTCGATTAAACCATAAAAAACCTAACCCAGATCCTAATAAGGCTCCGCAAAAAACAGTTAATTCTCCACATCCTGAAATAAAAGGAACTTGAAGATATGTGGCAAATGAATAATGACCTGCAATATATGAAAGAAGAAGATAACATCCAATGACAGAATTTGTACATCCAATTGCGAGTCCATCCAATCCATCGGTTAAATTAACTGCATTTGACGCACCTACCATAACAAGAATTAAAAAAATAAAAGAAAAAATAAAACTCATTTCTAAAATTGGCATTTTATTAAAAGGAACCATCAATCTTTTTACTTGATCTTGCGTTTCTGGAGAAGACCAAAGAATAGACAGGAAAACAAATGTCCATAATATTTGACATAAAGATTTATTCCTAACACTTAATCCATTCTTGCTTTTTATTTTTTTATAATCATCAACAAATCCAATAAATCCCATAACAATAAATGTTCCTAATGTCAAAAGAAGGAATATGTTAGAAGGATTTGCCCATAACAATGTTGATATAACCGTTGATGAAATGATTATTATTCCACCCATTGTTGGAGTTCTAACTTTTGATGTTTTAAAGTTTTCACCTAATCTTTGGTCAATATCCAATTCAACAAAATTAATTTTTTTTAATTTTTTAATTAGATATGGTCCAATTAATAGCATTATTATAAAACCAAATGTTGCTGCTCCTAGCGTTCTTACAGTTATATATTCAAATAGTCTAAACCAAGAAACACTGTCTTCTAAAAATGAAAAATAATAAAACATATATATTATCCAACTAATTATTTAAAAACTCTTCGAATTTTTCTGATCGAGATGCTTTTATAAAAATATAATCATCAGGATTAGTCCAATCATTTAGAAATTCTGATGCAGTTTCAATATTTTTAAAACATTTTCCTTTTTTATAATCAAAAATATCAATATCCCAATTACCAATAACGATCCACATGTCAAAATCAAATGAATCAATATATTTAAATAATTTTATATGTTCACTTTGAGTAAATTTACCTAGTTCATGCATTGTTCCTATTACCACACATTTTCGTTTTGATTTAATTTTTGAAAAAGCTTCTATTGAAGAATTCATAGATAAAGGGTTAGCATTGTAAGCATCATTTATCCATGTTACCTTATTTATAACTTTTTTTTCCCATCTATACTTCAAGGGTTTATATGAACTAATACCTTCATTTATTTTATCGTTATCGATTCCCAAAAATTTTCCTAAAGCAATTGATTTTAAAACGTTTCTTGCCATAAACCTACCAGGAATTGGTAATTGATAATTATATCCTTCAACTTTTAATTTATCATTACCATTATAAAAACCATTTATATAGCCATTATTGTTTAAACTAACGCTTAATATTTTTGACTGAGTTTGTTTTTTTAAAAAGCTATACCATAAAGAATCTATATCTAATATTGATGTATTCTTCGTCGTTAAATTTCTTATAATTGCACTTTTTTCATATGCTATGTCTTCTAATGAGTTAAAATTTTCTGCATGAGCAAGTCCAATTTCTGTAATTATAGATATCTCAGGCTGTAAAAAATTTGAAAGAAATTTTATTTCACCTGGTTGATTCATTCCAATTTCTGCTATTAAATATTTATGTGATTCATTTAAATCAATAAGCGTAATTGGTAATCCAATATGATTATTAAAATTACCAAAGTTTTTATGAGACGAATAAGTCGTGGATACAATATGGTGACAAAGTTCTTTAACAGTTGTTTTTCCGGCGCTTCCAGTAATTCCAATACATACTCCATTCCAATTACATCTGTTTGAAAATGCAATAACTTGAAGCGCCTCAAGAGTATCTTTAACTTT
>PASA01000032.1 GCA_002712105.1 Kiritimatiellaceae bacterium | reverse complement strand
ACAGAGAAAACTATAGAATTATTTTCCAAGTATGAAAAACCTGCTATTGATTTAGGATTAAATAATCACGATTTACCTATTGATCGTGTTGTAACTGATAATCAACAAATAGGAAAATTAGCTGCTGATCATTTTAGAGATCAAGGGTATCGAGAAATCTTTACTATTTCTCCCGAAGCATCGTTAATGCATAAGGAGAGATACGAATATTTAAAAAAGTATGTAGAGGCCGATGATGGAAAAGTAACGATTATTAACAATGCTGGAAAAACTTCCCATGAAGCTTTTGGATTTGATTTGATTGATTCTCAAATTATTGAAGGATTAAAATCTGTTGCCAAACAAAGAAACACAACCTTTGAAAATATGTCTATTGCTTTTTTTGCATATGATGATGTTATGGCAGCACAGCTTATAAGAATTTTATCCCAATATAATGTTAAAATTCCTGAAAATGTTGCTGTCCTTGGAATTAATAATGATGAACTGATCAATGTAGGGTTAAATATATCACTGAGTAGTATAGATTGTGACTTAGAAGGATTAGGAGCCAAAGGAGCAATTGAATTAAACAAATTAATGAATAAAGAAATCAAATCTTCGGGTAAGATAATAAGGCATCCGCCAAAGAAATTGATTGCAAGACAAAGTACAGATTCCTATGCGGTTAATAATAAACTAGTGGCGGGAGCGTTAAATTGGATAAATTGTAATTTTCAGAAAGGAATATTTGCGGCAGATGTAGCCAAAGCATTTAATGTTACCCAACAAGGATTACAAAAAGCATTTAATGATCATTATATAAGGACACCGGGTCAGGAAATTAGATACAGACGCGCTAAAGCAGTCGCCAATTTGCTTGAATGTACAGATGTTACATTAAACGAAATTGCAAAAAATTGTGGGTATTATTCTGTAGATACATTAATCAGCGGATTTAAAGCTGTTTACAATCAAACTCCCGGGCGATATAGACAACAGATTACCAAGGAAATAGGCTTAGATATTATTTAAAACACCTTTGACTTTTACATTAGCTTGTAGATTGATTTTTACGATCAGTTAAATCTTTAATAATCTTAGTAAATAATTCACCATCTAATTTGTATTTGAAAAGAAGAACCATACAAATCAATGAAAATACTCCAGGTAAAATATTAAACATAATGGAAATTGCTTGCTGAACATTTTCAGGCTGAACAATTAAATCAGCATCATAATTTATTGCAGAAAATACCCAACCAACAACCGCTCCTGCAACACCCATTCCAACTTTTTGAGTGAACTGAAAAAATGCAAAAGGAATTGCTTCTGAACGAATACCTGTTTTCCACTCTCCATAGTCAACGGTATCCGGAACCATTCCCCATTGACCTATTGCGCAAAACATTCCTCCAATTGTGGCTAATAAAGTAACAATTAAAAACAAGAAAATACTCGGTATCCACAAAACTTCAACAAAAGGATCTGTCGGAACAAAGTATCTTAAAATACCAAGTATACCAACAATACCACTACCCCAAATAAATAATTTTGTTTTCCCGAAGAATTTTGAAAAAATAGGAGCGATAAATGCTGCAATGGCATTACCAATAATCATTGCAACAAATAAAAATTTTGATCCAACTAAATTAAAAGTTTTTCCAAATATTTCGACATAATAAGGCTCTGTAAAAACATACTTATAGAAATGNAATGTTACAGCATTCGCCGTAGCCCAAAACAAAGTATTAAAAAATAAAGCACTACCNAATGTTAATAAAGCATCGTTTTTTGACAANGTAGGAAGAATATCCTTAATCCGAAATTTTTCNGANGGAGGAGCTAGTCTTTCTTTGGTCATTATTCCTGCAAATATTATAAATAATGTGGAAAAAAATCCAAAAATAATTGCCAATGTAAAATAGGCTGTAGGATCTGTATGTTTAACACCATCTAATAATTCAATATTAAATTTTTGAGGCCAATAATTATTAAGAAACCAATCTGCCCATAATCCAATTATTAATCCCATTGCTACTACTAAAGCAAAAAACATTCTCCAGCTAGAGATTACTGAACGCTCTTGTTGATCTTGGGTAACTACCGCGCATAATGATGAATAAGGAAGTCCAACAAGTGTTAATGCCATAGATCCCAAAATATAGGTTATATAAGCATAGATAGTTTTTGCTGAGCCTTGAAGTTCAGGGACAAAGAAAACCATTATCATAATAATATTAAGTGGAATTGCTCCAAAAATGAGATAGGGACGAAATCTTCCCCACCTTGTTCTTGTACTATCAGCTAGATATCCCATCATTGGATCATTAATTCCGTCCCATATTCGTGCAGATAAAAATAATGTTCCCATATGCCACGGATCTAACTTGAAAATATCGGTATAGAAGTAAGCCATATAAAACCCAAGGAATTGAAACCAAAAATTAATTCCCAAATCACCAATACTATAATTAAACATTTCAGATTTTTTTAACGGTTGCATTTCTCTCTCCAATATTTATTGACTCTACTCATCTAGCCATAAAATGGATGTTACAATTCTTGGATAATATAAACTTCCAATTGGCTTTCCTGATGAGAATTGATCCGAACATGCTGAAAACTTAGATCCTTCAACCTCCCACTCTACATGGGCAAGATCTGCTTCATTTTCTCCACCATATGATATTCCTAAAATATGTCTAACAACATACTGATTTAGACAAATTTTACTCATCCACGAATTATCTGCACTACTTGACAATTTCCATCCCCCATTATCATATAAGCAAACACCTTTTTTAAGAACATAATCAAGATGCTTTCTCAGCATTTTAATATAGTCTCCAAACGGTCCATCGACTCTAACATAATTTTCTAGCCCCATTTTATAAGGATAAATTAGAGCTTCAACTGCAGGAATAATTGCACTTGTATTACCCTCTTCTAAAACTGCAGGTATAAATCCTAATTCATCATTGAATGATTTCGTTAGAGTTTTGGCGCAAAGTTCAGCTCCTTCTCTTGCTTTAATTGAATTTTGAGTATCTCCGAGCTTCTCTAAAATAACTTCAAGAGCTAAATAAGCAGCCCAACATTTTCCGGCAAGATAAACATTATTTCTAGCTTGTCCAAGAGAATGATCAAGGGAGTCGTAGGTAGTTATTTCTCCNCCNCCTTTAGTTCTTGAACTATCGAATCCCATTAATCCATTTCTTTTTNTTATATCAGGGTTATCTCGATTTAATAAACTGCTTAAACATTGTTGAAAAATNCTTTTATGTTTTAATAGNAATTCATTATCNGAGGTATGATGCCAATATACTCCAGCGATTAAAATCCAATTAGTCAATTGCTCGCATGTCATGTATGAAAAGCATTTTCTATCTAATCCACTACATTCATAACANGAATATCCTTCAGGACTAAATGTNTTGGCAACCCCCATGTCATGAGCAAATGAAATACCTCCATCAAATAATTCATTTGGAGCATTTGGTGCAAAAACTTGATCNATATATGAATAACGAGTTACAAATTGTTCAAGAACATTTNTTACTGTCCAAGGNTTAAATTTTAATTCAAAGAAAAGCATATCNACTGTTAAATCAAGTGTATTAATCATTAGGTATTCACCCTCATTAACTACCCAGATAGGATCTCCATTATCTAACCATTGGGTAGATCCAAAATAACTACGAGTCGCATGAGCGAGAATAAATTTTTGTGCATCTGTTAACTTACTATTTTTTAATTCCTCATCTCGTTTNACCGCTACTTCNTTATAGATATTTTTATTTTCAAATGNATATAAAAACACCTCTTTTATTGAACTAAAATAGCGAGTGTACCAATACTTGGCCGGATAATTAAATGTGACTTCCNNTGATAAAAAATATCCTAGAACAATTTCGATTTTCTTAGATGANCCAGCTGGAACATGACAGGAAANTCCTGCAACNGGAGCAAGTANAAAATTNGGTGTNGTATGACTTCTTTCTAATGCTTGATCTACACCGAAATCTATNAATTCTTCCACTTCTAAATCATTAGATGCNAACCCCATTGATTCTCTTGTAACAGCACCTTTTAATCCATTTTNACCTTTCAGAGGAGTCCATGGAGTTGAACTGTAATGACCAAAAAACATTTCCCAATTCTCTTTACTATCATTATGTAACTCGATTTCAATGATTGTTGAAGGACAGGATGCAAATTTTAAATCTGACTCGCTTGAGTTTTTAGGATCAGGAATAGAAAAAAAAGGTGTATAAATTTTACAGGAAATATTTTGAGATAGGAAACAATCGGTTGCCCAATTATAAGTTCTATTTATATTCGATTCATCAAAAATAATTTTTGAAGGATTATCAGCCCCATCTGTTGAACTAAATCGCTCTGCTTCATTTTCCATGTCTTTTGAAAAAGGAAACGAGTGCATGATCCCATTTTCAGTTCGATATCCAATAAATACTGCGCTTGAAGCTGGGCTTCCTTTTTCAAGCGCCATGCCTCCTTCTGCACCTAACATACCAATTGTAAAAGAACTATGAGCTCCCATTGGTGAGTGATGTGCATGGTATGATTTAGACCAACTTTCCATATAAATTATCAAATTACATGAATCAAATTGTATATGCAAAAAGATAAAGAATTTAAAAATGGCGACCCCTACGGGACTCGAACCCGTGTTGCCAGGATGAAAACCTGGAGTCCTAGGCCACTAGACGAAGGGGTCGTTAGAAGCTCAACGAAAAAGTACATTATCAAAGAACGTTTACATCTCAATAAAGAATTTATCCTTTTTTACATAAACTCTTTACTCTTATCAACAAGAGTGGCATTTTCTAATCGTACACCGGGGTGCCATATTACATGTGCTGAGATTATACTCGTTGAACCTGATCTAGCTTGAACTAGCGATAGGGAGTGTTTCTTAAAATTCATTCCTTATAAAATAAGGGATTGTTATGAAAATAATATTAAATGGTGATACTCATTCTCATGAAGGTAATCAGTCAATCAATTCATTACTAGATGAATTAAAAGTAAACAAAAATCACACAGCAGTTATGATTAACGGCAATGTTGTTCCAAAAGAAAATTGGAATGATCAAATAATAAATGAAAATGACGAAGTTGAGGTATTAGTTTTTGTTGGAGGAGGATAATGTCTGATTTGTTAACATTCGATGATATTATATTAAAATCTAGATTATTAATTGGTACCGGAAAATTTTCAAGTATCGAGACTATGATTAATTCTATTAAAGCNTCTGAAACTGAATTNGTAACGGTTGCACTAAAAAGATTTAACAAAGCAAAAACTGAAGATGATCTATACGGACCTTTATTAGAATTAAAAAATGTTACCTTAATGCCAAATACATCAGGAGCGATGAATGCTAAAGAAGCTATTCGAGCAGCACTCCTTGGTAGAGAATTAAGTAAAAGNAGATTTGTAAAATTAGAAATTCATCCAAATCCACATCATCTNCTGCCTGACCCNTTAGAAACATATGAAGCNGCAGTCGAACTTGTTAAACAAGACTTCCTAGTNCTTCCATATATTCCCGCTGATCCTGTATTAGCAAAAAGATTAGAAGACATTGGATGTGCTGCTGTTATGCCTTTAGGTGCTCCAATAGGATCTGGAAGAGGTCTTGCAACAAAAGATATGATTCAGATTATTATTAAGGAATCAAAAGTTCCTGTAATTGTTGATGCTGGGATAAGATCTCCTTCAGAAGCTGCTGAAAGTATGGAATTAGGNTGTGAAGCTGTTTTAATTAATAGTGCTATTGCTGCTGCAGAATATCCAATTAAGATGGCTGAAGCATTTCAAAGAGCTGTTAAAGCAGGAAGAATNGCTTTTGAGGCTGGCTTAATGTCGTCAACNNATAGTGCTATTGCAAGCTCACCGTTAACATCNTTTTTAAGTAGTTATGATTAAACCGCTACCAAATTGGTTNGATCCTAATCCATGGATGCATTTGTCTAAAAGTACTGACTTNTCGGCAATTGAANCTGCTATCTANTCNAAAAATCCAACTATTCGTGAATTAGCCTTANTANTATCACCGTCGGCTCACAATTTTTTAGAACCTATGGCTCAACNAGCTAAACATATAACTCAAAGNAATTTTGGTAAAACAATTTCNTTATATTCCCCTNTNTATTTGTCCAATTATTGTAATGGCGGATGNGCTTACTGTGGAATAGCNGNTGATAGAAGAGCTGATAGACTTGTTCTTNATGATANCCAACTTATCAAAGAGCTTTCTGAAATATCAAAATTAGGAATTGATGAAATTGTTCTTCTTACTGGAGAAAGAATGCCGGAGGCTGATGTCGACTATTTAGAACATGCTATTCAAATAACTTCAAAAAAAATAAGTTCAGTAAATATTGAAGTATTTCCTATGTTAGAAAAAGAATATCAAGTACTTGCGAATGCAGGATGTACAGGNGTTACTTTNTATCAAGAAACATATGACCAAGTAATTTANGAAAAGATGCATAGATGGGGAGATAAACGAGATTTTTTTAATAGACTTTACGCNCCAAATCGAGCACTTCAAGGNGGATTAAGAACGGTGGGATTAGGAGCACTTTTAGGTTTATCAAACCCTAGATTTGACATGCTTTGTCTTTTTAATCATGCAAATTATCTTCTTAAAAATTTTTGGCAAGCTGGTGTTACAATCTCATTTCCAAGAATAAAACCTCAACTTGGNGAGTTTAGAGCAAAATNTCCAGTTGACGAACGAATGCTTGCCCANTTTATATTCGCTTTGCGTATTTGCCTTCCAACTGTTCCTTTACTTTTATCCACAAGAGAGACNGAAGCTATCAGAGANGGGCTTGCTGGGCTAGGTATATCAAAAATGAGCGTGGCNAGTAAAACAACCGTTGGNGGNTATAGTTCAAGTATTGAACAATCAACTGAACAATTTGAAATTAGTGATAATAGAGATGTTTCATCTTTTTGTAATGCTCTACGTNATAAAAATCTTGAACCNATATTTAAGAATTATGATGCCATGTACCGAGGTCCCATCTCCTACGACAAGAATTTCAAATGTTCATCGGTTTAAANANGCTATCCAAATAGCTATAAATTTAAAGCTAAACAACTATACCCAACCACTAACGCAACAGCTAAACTTGCAATAATAATTATAATGGCATCCTTTTTATTTTCTGCTAAAAGTGGAAAAATACCATCTCCACTTGTTGCAATTGCTGCAGCAATTAANGCAGCAATTGGAAAATTTGGGATCGTTGTATAAGCTGCTGCTACTGCAATCATTCCTCCACATCCTGGAGTAATACCAATTAAAGCNGCTATCAGAACAACNGCAAATGCTGANGATGTCATCCAAGAATTAAAAGCTTCAGGACCAACGATAACNTCTATTACAAAATTTACAATGAATAGACCAATGAATACATATGAGGTTACCATCGAAATATCTAAAATTGAATGTAAAAGCGTAGATCTAATNTTTTCTTTTGGAGAACAGTCATGTTCTTTAATAACAACACTACTCAAAAGAAAATAAATTAAAGAAATTATTGTNAACAAAATAGTTACTAACACAGTAATGTTCTCAATGGCATCAATNCCCNCNCCCCATAATGCCATAATNGATCCAGGNAAGAGNAATAAGGCTAANAGCAAAATTACAAAAAATCCGGTTTTCTCAATAAAATTATGAATGATATTATTTAATACTATTGATCCATTATTTTCTTTTTCCGCAACAATATCTAATGGATCCACGCTACTAGCAGGAATNTTATCGGAATTAATTTCATACCCAATCTTATCTGCNACATANCCCAAAATGATACCAACGATAAATCCAACAAGATTTACAATAAAAAATGCTTTTAAATTGGCNGCAACATCTGATTCAGCAGAGGCGCCAAGTAAAACAAATGAGCCCTCACCTAATGTTGTAATAAACGCTGCAAACAAACCTCCAAACGAAAGTTTTTTATTTTTGTACATCGAAGCAACAATNATTGTNCCACCNCAACCAGGGATAACTCCAAATAATCCACCAATNATTGGTTGAGCCCANTTTGGNCCTAATTGCTCTNCACCTTCAAGNTTCCCTTTGGAAAAATATATAATTAGCGCAACTCCAATAATTGAAATTGAAACATACCCGCCAATTACTCCAGCTGCNGAAAGATTATCTATAAAAAATGACCANAAATTAAAATTCATATTATTTTTNAGTTTTTATCATTAACATCAATNACATATCGGTACTGNTTTCCGCAATGNATNATAATTTCTTTACGATCTTTTTTANGAATTTTAAATTCCACTTTTAGTTCTCCANAACCNTCATGACTCGCTAACATATCATAAAGCGAGATTATTTGTTTTTTTACATCTTTATTTGAACTAATCATTTTTAACCGTTTAANTATAAGATATAGGANAAAAAATAATGATCAAACTTTAAATAGAACTAAATTAGTCTTATTTATTAAAATTTCATTTTTTTTAATTTTCAGGATGACGAACTCGGATTCTATTTATTTGATATTCCTCATCAACTGGAATACTGATTGTTGTTTCTGGATCATTCCCAATTATCCATTGATTAGTTGCNGTCCATGAATTATCAAGTAAATTTGTNGAAAACTCGACTCGATATTCACGATTACTGGAACTAAGGAACACAANATTGGATGATGTTGATGAATTTACCAATATTCTCAACCTTGATAACTCATCTATTGGATTAGTATCTGCAATCCACTCTTCGTAATTAGTAAATCCGTCATTGTCCATATCNTCATCAACATTCATATTAATATTTCCAGCATAAGATAATTCAAATCCATCAGGCAGACCGTCATTATCACTGTCATTATTATTGGGATTTGTTTGATAGGTTATTACTTCTGAAGTATCGCTAAATCCGTCTCCATCTGAGTCGTTATTATTGGGGTTTGTTGAATAAATATTTATCTCATCATAATCAAATAATCCATCCCCATCNGTATCCTGAGAGGATGAAGATGGATCTATTGGATTTGTTCCAATTCTAAATTCTAATGTATTATTAGATCCATCTGCATCTGGGTCATCTTGACCAGTATAGTTGGACAAAGAGCTGAAATAATAATTCTCCCATGAATCTTGTAATCCATCATCATCTGTATCCAAAATATTTACTGGAGCAGATTCTAGCACTATATCGTCTACATAAAGAACAACATTTGACGGGGCTCCACTAACATAGAATTCTAAATTGGAAAACTGACTTAGATCGTAATATAAAAGCTGTCCTTCAATTTTTGTCCATTCAGTAGAATTACAACTTGAGGAAGCTATTTGATTATAGGAGGCAATGCCGTCTAATGGCGTGCTTTTTTCAACAATTTTTACTGGATGTGACCCGCTATCAACTCTTGCATAACATGAAATTGTATAACTCACACCTTCTTCTAAAATATCCATTAAATTTACACTACTTTTTACTCCCATCCATTCTGCTGTTCGGTTTGAAGAACTCACAGCGTTCGCCCCACTTTTAACTGGAGTTTGAATAATTTCTAGGGTGGCTGATCCTTGAGAAGTCCATTGATCTAACCCATCTTCAAACCCTCCATTAGTAAGAATATTTTGATTAATTGTTGCAGGTTTTACTTCAATCCTATTTGTAACCGATAATTCTTCGGAGCCATCAGAATAAATACATTTTGCCCAAACATCATGAAATCCTATGGTCGAATTTTGTAATGATAGATCATATGGTGGTTCATAATCAGATTTCATTTTTTGTCCATCCACATAAAACTCGATCACATTGGCATCTATTCCATTATTTGAGAAATCTAACTGACATTCAATTGTTTCCATTTCTGCATAGATATTTTGATGAACTGGTTTTACAAGTTTAATTTCAGAATCTTGGGTTAATGATATATCACTTGCACTAATATTTATCTCTGCTTGTTTATATCCAGGTGGTATTGAGATATCAAAAGATGTATTTTCATTTATTGTAATAGTATAATCTCCGGGGAAAGCTGAGATATCAACAACGCCATTTCCACTTGTTCTTACGTCTGCCTCCGTCCACCATTCATCATATACCAATGAACGATATTTTAATCCCTGTGGAGATGGTGACCAGTCAGGATAATACAAAGCGCCCTCTGGTCTCCAATGATGGGTTTCTTGAAACCCCCATAATATAATTCCATGAACAGCAGGATGTTCAAAAAATGCACGGAAAGCTTCTTCTAACCCTTGAGCTTCTAGTTGTTCAATATCTGGATCATTATTATAAATATCGTCTCCATTCCCAATCGCAATATCAAATTCAGTAATTTTAATTGGAGCTCCAAAATCATCTAGAATATCTAATGATCTTTTGATTGTAGCAGCATCAGGATATTGATTATTCCAATGACCTTGACATCCAATTCCATCGATTGGTACCCCCTCACTTTTTATCGTTTTAACAAGATTTTTAAACGTTAGCGCATATGAATTGTTCATTAGAATACCATAATCATTATGATAAAGCTTTAGATTTGGATTCTCATCAAGAGCCCAATCCGCCATTCGTTTAGTAATTGTTAATCCATATGGACCCGTTTCGGTAAATGTATCTCTATACCAATCACCATGTCCCATTTCGTTATTAAAATCCCATTCCTCAATTTTTCCTGTCCAATGGTTTGCAACAGCTCTTGCTCGTTGCTCAATCCAATACAGTCCATCTTGGGGATTATTCGCAACCCGAGCCTCCACCCAATCGGGATCCCACATCTGATTACTCGGACTGGATTGATTGTTATTAATCATTCCCCAATAAAAGGTGTGACCTCGCATGGGAATATTTTGTGATTCCAAATAATTATAGGTGGTATCAGCTGGACCAAATCGATGATTTCCAGGTTGTTGAAAGTTTTGATTATGTGGTGAACTTCCCCACCAATCAGGCTGATTCGCATACCATTTTCCCATATTTCCATGAACAGAATAATTAAAATTACTTACAAAAGTTTCTTTAAACCCAGGATCATTTCTTGCTTCATATTTGAACATTGATCCAAATGGAAAACTATGTTTATTCATTTCAATTCTAATTAAATCGTTAGATCCACCAGTATTGAGTTTTATTTTTCGTAATCTATGATCTAATTTATCAATAACATCAAATATTTGAGTCTGAGCTGTAAGAAGTTGACCTGATGAGTTTCTCTCTATAGCTGTTAATGTATACGAACCTTTAGAAGGAAGCCATTTTCCATTTTCACCTCCTAAATGAAACGGATTTTGATTATCAATCATGATAGTTTCACCATTTAATTGAAACTCTACCGTTGTTGTTAAATTATTTTCAGGATAGTACTTTACATTTAATTCACGATTACCAAGAGCATTAAGATCAATAGTTTGTCCATTTTCAATTGTTGAATAAATAATGCTTCCATTGGCTCGTAATAATTCAAATCTATTTTCATTGCTTGTTCCAGGACTATTAGGATCATTAGGATTAGTACCATTAGTGATTTCCTGACCATCTGTTAATCCATCGTCATCTGAATCTGAATCGTTGGGATCAGTAAAGTAACCGATAACTTCATCGCCATCTGTTAATCCATCGTCATCTGAATCTGAATCGTTGGGATCAGTCAAATGAATATTAATTTCATCGTAATCACTTAGTCCATCACTATCTTGATCCACTTCATTGTTTTCGGATTGAAGCTCAATCCAATCCCAACCCGCAATTTCAGAGCTTCCAACCTGAAGCTCCAAGGTTACTATCTGCTCTTGAGATAAATTAGATAATGAAAAAGTATTTGTTCGCTCGTCAACGGTTAATGTTCCATCAAATGAATAAGTTGTTGCAGCATGCGATGTGTTACCCGAATAAACTCTTATTGGTGTGATAGCATTTGGATAAGCAACACCATTAAGAATTAGTGTATAGGTTTTGTTTGGACTTCCCAGAAAGGTTCTTCTGACAAGAACATCTGTCATAGAAGAACTATTTATATTAAAAAGTACAAAAGCCCATCCATTATAAATTTGAGGATTTGCAGATGCATTATTGTTATATGTAATTGACCAAGGGGAATAATCATTATTTGTATTATTAAAATCATCACGGAATACAATTTCTCCAAAAGAGATAAACCCGTAAGATATGTAAATTAAAATTATTATAAATATTCGCATCGTTACAAAATTAACAGAAACTTTATAATTTAACAGATAATAGATAGGTATAAGTTCATTATTTTAAAAAATGGTGGGCCTGGAGGGACTTGAACCCCCGACAAAGAGATTATGAGTCTCCTGCTCTGACCAACTGAGCTACAGGCCCTTAATGTTCAATAGAATGCGGTTTATAACAATTTGACTAAAAGCAAACAACATTAATCTATTAGATGCTTTCGTTTATATTTAATATCAATAATTTCAATTAATAATGCATGAGGAAGAGTTAAAATTGAAATACCAATCATTATATTTGAAAATATGTTGTACTCATCATTAATATTAAAAATTTCAGTGTTAAAAATAATAAATATTCCTATAAGCGCTATAAGGTTTATTAATCCTGTGAGTTCAATCCATCTTAAAGACAATTTTTTTAATGAAAAATCATTTAAATATTCTGCGCCTTTATTATCCGAAGATAAGATGCGCAAGGCATGTCTTAAGCTGTGCCAAAAAATAAAATATATTCCAATTGCCCATAATACAGGAACATATAAAAACCAAACTATCAG
>PASA01000031.1 GCA_002712105.1 Kiritimatiellaceae bacterium | reverse complement strand
TTGTCCCATCCAACAGCTCCGGTTCCAGTTAATGATGTTGCACCAATGTGACGCGCTGTTGGTGGTGTAGCTGCATCACCATCGTAATTATAGGTGCTAATACTACTGTAAACAGTATCGTCACCAAAGTTAAATTGTTCAACGAGTTCGGCTGATGCGCCTAGTGATAAGCCTATAATTAAACTTAATAATAATTTTATTTTCATAATTTTTCTCTCTCTCTTTTAATGGCTATGACTTTGTGAGTTCTATAGCCAGCAGTATAAGTTCTCATGAAATCGATAATTCGTCAACCAGTTTTTTGATTTTTTTTGGTAAGTTTTTTTAAGGGTGGTGGCGAGACCCGGATTTGAACCGGGGACACGCGGATTTTCAATCCGCTGCTCTACCAACTGAGCTATCTCGCCTAATAAGAAACGCGAAGTATACGAAAACCACTCTATGCGTCAATCATCTAGATAAAAAACATTATAAATAAATAAATTAAGCATATAGCTTTATTAACGAATATTTAATGATTAAATTAATGTTAGATTATATTTTATGAAAAAAAGAGAAACAAGATATCAAATACATGTGTTTATATGNACNAGGGANAAGCCTGATGGTTCTAAGTCNTGNTCTCAAGGTAATGCTANNGAGATAAAAGACAAATTAAANGAGATTGCCNTNGAANGAANATGGATGCCAAGNGTTAGAATTTCTGANTCTGGNTGCCTTGGNGCGTGNGGTGTNGGNCCNAANATNATGATNTATCCTCAAAAANTTTGGCTAACAAATGTNNNTTTNGANGATATNGANGATGTTGTATTAGAAATCGAAAATCTTTTANNTNANTAACTTGGNGNNTCAGCTGTNGGATCNAANTANATNTANTCTAANGTATGTCCNTTNGGATCNAAAAAATAAAAACTTGCCCCNTCCCATCTTTCGTANGCTTCTTTAATTATTTCTACNTCTGCATTTNTTAATTTTTCTTGAAAATCAAAAACNGCTTGAACTGNCGGGGCTGTTAATCCNAAATGAGTAAATGCTTTCCCNTTATATTTGNGTCGATATTCCTTATCAAATGCTTCTTTNCCACCAGGAAACTGCAACAACGCAAGAACATCTTCCTTACCAATAGGAATAAATGCATCCTTTTCTCTTTTAAGGCTCACTTTTAATCCTAAAATATTTTGNTAAAAATCGATNGATTCGTCTAAATCTGCTACTGATANTCCAAAATGTCCGGCGCCTGTAATCCAATTATCCATNNCTNTCTCCTANNAANNNNACNTACTTATAACTTAAAAATTATNTAAAGTCACTTTCTCTGTTCATANTAAGATGTATTGACCTTTCTTCTAAATTGTTGTTTTCTCNAAATNTTCCATTAATTGGGGATGACTGGTTTCGACGGATAAGTTGAAGCTTTAGTTGCGTGTCGAGGTTGGTCTCCAGGCCTCGTTAAAAGGAGTCCAAAATTATAAATGCTGACGAAAGTTACGCACTGGCTGCATAAACCAGCCACGTCTCTACCTTGAAGCTTGTTAGGGGATAGAGGCGACGANAACAAGCTGGCGTTAAGTTCGGGGATACGGGATAAGACGCGAGATTTAACAGGATCCTAGCGACCNTTGTAGCTTTGTTAAGCAGCAGCAAAGGCGGCGAATCTTTTAAGCTTAACTATGCACGTAGAAGCTATTGTGACTCTTTTTCGGACGGGGGTTCGACTCCCCCCATCTCCACCAACCATNAAGGAAGCTATGGCAGGAGAATATNTATATAGTCTTGAAAGTCTAACCAAACAACATGCTGGAAANACTATTCTNGATGATATTAATTTATCGTTNTTTTTTGGGGCTCGTATTGGCNTAATTGGNTCTAATGGNTCTGGNAAATCTAGCTTACTGAANATTATGGNNGGTATAGATGNTGAATTNATTGGTAATTGNATNNTTGCGAAAAATAANTCTGTTGGATATTTAGCTCAAGAACCAGAATTANATAATTCTATGACNGTNATAGATGTTGTTAAAGAAGGAATTAAAGAAAANCAAAATATGTTAAACAGGTACGACGAAATTTGGGANCTTTTATCTTCNGATATTACCAATGAAGAATCAGAAAAACTAACNAGTGAAGTGGCATCACTTCAAGAAGTAATAGATGCAGAGAACTTATGGGAAATCGANCGCCTTTTAGAAATAGCTATGGATGCATTAAGGCTCCCTGATGGNGCNCAATTAATTTCATCGTTGTCTGGTGGCGAAAAAAGACGAGTGGCAATTTGTAGACTATTACTTCAGAATCCNGATATTCTTTTATTAGATGAGCCTACAAATCATTTAGATGCTCAATCAGTTGCTTGGCTTGAGGAATATTTAAAAAGATTTAAAGGAACTTTAATAGTGATAACCCANGATAGATACTTTTTATCAAATGTTACCGAATGGATACTTGAATTNGANTCAGGTCGAGCACNACCATTCAAAGGAAACTACGAATCGTGGTTGGANCANAAACAACAACTTGCNGAAAAAAATTTAAAAATAAATTCTGNTCATAAAAAATTACTTAAACAAGAATTAGAGTGGGTACGAATGAANGCTTCAAGTAGATTNACTAAAAATAAAGCACGATTAAAAAGATTTGATGAATTAGCAAAGAAAGAATTTGACTCAAGAGAAGACAATCTATCCATTCAAATACCAGTTAGCAAACGGCTTGGTACTCAAGTTATTGATATCAAAAACCTAGCAAAATCTTATGGGGACAAACTATTATTTGAAAATGTAAATTTTAGTTTACCTCCTGGAGGAATTATTGGAATTATAGGAGGTAACGGTACAGGAAAAACCACTTTATTCAAAATTATTACAGGTCAAGAAAATGCAACAACTGGCGAAACTATTATTGGACAATCTGTAGATATTGCTTACGTTGATCAACTTAGAGATAATTTAGATCCACAAAATACTATTTGGGAAGAGATTAGTAACGGCGAAGAAACAATTCAAATTGGTAATAAGGAAATGAATAGTAGAGCTTATTGTGCTAGGTTTAATTTTAAAGGAAGTATGCAGCAGCAAAAAGTTGGGGTGTTGTCAGGAGGTGAAAGAAATCGCGTTCATCTTGCAAAACTACTAAAACGTGGTGGAAATTTATTGCTATTAGATGAGCCTA
Organism: Kiritimatiellaceae bacterium; assembly: GCA_002712105.1. Classification (GTDB taxonomy): domain Bacteria; phylum Verrucomicrobiota; class Kiritimatiellia; order Kiritimatiellales; family Pontiellaceae; genus Pontiella. The sequence goes on along the minus strand of PASA01000031.1, from coordinate 14,870 downwards.
CAAATGACTTGGATGTTACAACTTTACGATCTTTAGAGGAAGGTTTGTTGAACTTCGGGGGATGTGCCGTTGTCATTAGTCATGATAGATGGTTCCTAGATAGAGTAGCNACNCATATCATNTCCTTTGAAGGAAATAGNGAAGTTATTTTTTTTGAAGGAAACTACGAATCATTTAAAGAATTTATGAAGAAAGAAAAAAGTGATTCNTGGCAGCCNTCNAAAATAAAATACAAACCAATTAATACATGAATNTTAAAAAAGACATGAAGTTTTCAGAAAGAACTCGTCAAGAAATAAATTTTCCTTGGCCAAAAATTCCATTTAANATNGTTCTTGTTAATCCAATGATTCCACCTAATACAGGAAATATTGCNAGACTATGTGCTGCAACTGGTTCAAAACTTCATTTAATAAAACCCTTNGGGTTTGATATTTCAGATAAACAGCTTAAAAGAGCTGGTCTAGATTANTGGGAACAGGTTGATTTGACNATCCANNATAATTTNAANNAATATATAGATATNTTCTATGACTCACCAAAATATTTTTTTACTACTGCTGCAAAAATAGATCATNCTGAAATTGATTATGNTCAGGGNGATCATCTTATTTTTGGCAATGAGCCCTATGGTCTTTCAGACGATATAATTGAGTCAAATCATNAATNTTGTTGTAATATTCCTATTCAATTAAATGCAGTAAGATCNTTAAATCTTTCNAACGCTGTGTCCATTGCTCTATACACAGCGTTGAGAAAATTAGGGTGATTNNATTATGATTTTACANTTAACATNTNTTCTTTAATTTTCTATANTNANTTTNANNAGAAAGNNTTTTGATAANAANACATNTGGAGATTAGNTGCTNTGGGAACATTATATCCAAAAAGAGCAAAGAAAAAAAGNNAGTAGCCTTTGGTGGNTGATTGNATTNTCTNTAATTATCACTNCCTCAATTTATATTGCGTTANNTGANAAAGCTGAAATTGACATTATCNTNGAAAAACAAAGNCTTACTGCTCTTTTATTTGGATTTTTAATTTCTGGAATTTGTGGNATTTGNATATTCATGAATAAATAATGTGAACTAAAAATAATNAATATGAAAGCACACATTGAATGGGTTGAGAGAGTTGATACTAACATAAAAAGAAAAACTAGAATTACGTTTCTTGGAAATAAACAAATAAAATGGCAGTTTAAAAGATCCGATCAAGAAACATGGGATTATGATTCAAAGCCAACAATCAAAGAATGGGAATTTTTAGAATCTAAAGCATGGGCTCTTTACCAGAGGAATAGACTCTCATTTAAAAATCTAGAGCTGATTAGAAATCATAAAAACAATCTGTAACTAATTATGTCCGACGAAATAAAATTTTTTTTGAGAAAAGGAGACGATTATATAGAATTATATAAACTCCTTAAGGCAACCAATTTGGTTTATTCGGGAGCAGAAGCTAAACAAATTATTTCCGATGGGTTAATAAAAGTTGATGGAAATATTGAAACACGAAAAAGAAAAAAAATTTCAAGCCTACAAGAAGTAGAAATTGATAAAATAAAAATCAAAGTACATTCAAATAATTCTCATTACTGCAAATGACTTAATCTTCCTTTGCCAATTGAATAAACCTCATATCCAATATTAAATAAATGATTGTGGTCTAAGAAATTTCGTCCATCAAAAATAAATGCAGGCTTTCGCATTTCTTTAAATATCTTTTTATAGTCTAAATCTTTATATTCTTTCCAATCTGTTAAAACTGCAATTGCATCAGCTCCCACTGCTGCTTTATATGGATCATCTTCATATGTAATATTTTTCAAATCAGTTAAATCCTTCATCGCATTTAAAGTTGCTTTGGGATCAGAGANNATTAAATCAGCCTTTTCATTATAAAGTTCACGACAAATTTTAATTGCTGGGCTTTCTCTTGTATCACCAGTATCTGCCTTAAATGCAAAACCTAATATTAATATTTTTTTNCCAGCAATGGTATTAAACATACTTTGAATCATTTGTCTAATAAATCTAATTTGTTGATATTCATTGATTTCAACAACTTGCTGCCAATAATTGGCTACCTCGTGAAGACCATAGGATTCACAAAGATAAACTAAATTTAAAATNTCTTTTTTAAAACAAGATCCACCGAATCCAATACTTGCTTTTAAAAACTTTGAGCCTATTCGACTATCCGTACCAATTGCATGNGCTACTTCCGTTACATCTGCTTCAGTAGCTTCACATAACGCTGAAATTGCATTAATTGAACTGACTCTCTGCGCCAAAAAAGCGTTGGCAGTTAATTTTGATAACTCAGAAGACCAAACGTTACTTGTTAAAATTTTATCTTTTGGAATCCAATTCGCATAAATATCTACAAGAATTTTTAGTGCTTTTTGACCGGACTCAGTGTCATGGCCGCCAATTAATACTCGATCAGGATTTTCTAAATCTGTAATGGCTGTTCCTTCTGCTAAAAATTCTGGATTAGACAATACTTCGAAATGAAGATTACTTTCATTCGAGTGTAACACTCGCTCCATAGCTTCAGCAGTTCTTACAGGAAGTGTACTTTTCTCAACAATGATTTTATCGCTCTCAGAGACTTCTTTTATTCTTCTTGCACATAACTCCCAATACTGTAAATCTGATGCTCTTCCTGCCCCTTCTCCAAAAGTTTTTGTTGGTGTGTTTACACTTACGAATATAATATCTGCTTTCTTGATAGCAGAATCTACGTCCGTTGAGAAAAATAAGTTTTTACCAATTGATTCTTGAACTACATCATAAAGTCCAGGTTCATATATTGGTAAATTATCTGATTGCCAAGCATTAATACGCTCTTCATTTATATCAACAACAGTAACATTTATATTNGAACATTTTTTTGCAATCATAGCCATTGTTGGGCCGCCAACATAACCCGCACCAATACAACAAATATTCATAATTGTCCTTCCAAAAAGTTAATATAATGCCCTATTTTTGTAAAAATACTAGCAATTAATAATGATGATTCACTTTAATAAGATTACAATAAATCAAGCCTTGCAGCACTTATGAAATCTAGAACACTAAGACCATCTACAGCGTGTGTTGAGAAATAAACAACACAAGACTTAAACGAAACATTCATATCTGGATGATGATTTATAGCATTCGCAATTTCTGCTACCTTATTTACAAAATCAATTGTTTCGTCATAACTATTAAAATCAAATCTTTTAAAGATTCTTCCATTATTACTTTCCCAGCCAATTAATCCCTCTAATTTTTTGGCTACATCTTCATCACTCAATTTTTCATAAAATACGTTCACTTTATTGCTCCTTTTCTTCTTCGGGTAAATCTATTACTTTTCTTGATAATCCTAATTTATTTATTTTTCTGTGCAGAGTTCTTCTGCTCATTCCTAAATTATCAGCCGCTTTTGTAATATTTCCATCAGTTTTTTTTAAAGATTTAATAATCATCTCTTTTTCCATTTCTTCAACCGTTAAACTTTCATTACTAGAAATTAATGCCATGTCACTTTTCGAAAGTCTTACGTGTGAAGGAATATTCTCCANATCAATAATTTCGGTCTGACATAAAACTACCATTCTCTCAACTAAATTTCTTAATTCACGAATNTTACCCGGCCAATTATANTTTGATAAAATATCATATGCATCAGATGAAAATCCNTTGATATTTTTATTATTTTCTTCGTTAAANATTTTCAAATAATGANTTAANAACAANAAGATATCATCNCCTCGNTCTCGTAAAGNAGGAAGGTTTATNACAACCACNTATAATCTGTANAATANNTCTTCTCTAAAATCCCCTTGCTCNACCATTGATTGTAAATCTCGATTCGTTGCGGCTATTAATCTGACNTCNACATCAGTTAACTGATTNCCCCCGACTCTTTCAATCTGTCTTTCTTCTANNGCTCTTAAAATTTTTACCTGTACAGAAGAATTAATTTCGCTGATTTCATCTAAAAATAACGAGCCACTACTTGCTTTCTCAAATCTTCCTATTCGTCNTTCAGTNGCTCCAGTAAAAGCTCCTTTTTCNTGTCCAAATAATTCACTTTCNAGTAAATTTTCTGCNAGNGCTGCACAATGAACGGGAACGAATTCTGATTTTGATCGTGGACTTAGCTGATGAATAGCTTTGGCAACCAACTCTTTTCCNGTTCCNCTTTCCCCTTGAATTAAAACAGTTGCTCGNGATTGAGAAACCTGACGAATCATCTCAAANACTTGCTGCATAGCGGATGATTTACCAATGATATTNTCCATTCCAAACTGGACATCTAACTGTTCTTTAAGANTACGATTTTCAATTTCAATTTTTTGTGACTGTAATAATCTTTTTAAAAGGATTTCTAATTTATCAAGATTTATAGGTTTCGTCATAAAATCAACAGCGCCTTTTTTCATCGCCTGAACNGCAAGGTCGACATCTCCATAAGCCGTCAAAATAATACACATTAAATCATTATATTTTTTTTGAGCAACCTCCATNANTTCAATACCATCCATTCCTGGCATACGAACATCAGTAAGCATAATATCCACTTGATTATTTTCAAGTTGCTCTAAGGCCAAAGTNCTGTTTTCTGCNGATATNACATTATAATCTCGTTCTAACAACATTCTCATTCCNTGCCGAGCGCTTCTCTCATCATCAACAATTAAAATAGTTGGNTTATTCATTGTTAAGCTCCTCTTTTTGCGGTGCATCTATCATAGTAGGTCCTGCATTTTCTCGGGGAAATCGNANAGAAATACTNGTTCCTTTTTTCAATTCAGAATTAATTGCTATTTCTCCTCCATGATCTCTCATAATACGTTGAACTATCATCATTCCAAGACCAGTNCCTTGNTCCTTAGTGGTATGAAATGGTTCATAAATTAACCCTAGTTTTTCTGGATCAATGCCTATTCCATTATCTTTAATGAGAATTGTTATAAATCGTTCGCTAACGCTTGTTTTTATTTTTATNATTCCATCTTTTTCAATNGCTTGAATTGCATTTTTTAGAATATTAAAGAAAACTTGTTTTACTTGAACATCATCTACTAATACAGANGGAACCTCNCCNCCNTAATTTTTTTTNATAGNAATTTNTCTATCATTTATTTCATGAACAAGAATCNCTAACGTTTCTTCCATTAAATTTTTNAATCTATGNGGCTTCCTTTTTGGNANNGATGGACGAAGTGCTTTTAGAAATTGTCTAATTATTTCATCAAGTCTTGANACCTCNTTACCTGAAATATCGATGAGTTCNTGAATTTTATTTTTTACTTTATCATCTTTAATATTTTCAAGTTCTCGTTTTAAAAGCTGAAGATGNATATGAATAGAATTCAATGGNTTTCCGATTTCATGAGCCACNCCTGCTGCTAATAAGCTCAANGCATGAAGCCTTTCTGATTCAACTGATTCAGCAATAGTTTTTCTATCCTTTGTGATATCTCTAAATATAACCACTGCACCTTCTTCTTCCTGATCAACCTCTGAGAGAGGAACAACATAGAATTCCACAAATCGATGTTTTGGATAATTTATTTCAATCTCTCTTCGAGTTAATTGGCTCCATTCATTTTCATCTGAGTCTAACACTAAGTCCCATGGTACCCCTTTTAAATACTTTGATATGTAATTTCCGTTAGCCTCTGAAATAGTAAATCCTAGGAATTGTTCAGCAGATCGATTAGAATAATTAATCCTTGTCTTTGAATCTAAAACAATGATTCCTTCTTCAAGAGCCTGAAAAATAGTCTCCATAAGTCCCTTTTCCTGAGCTAAGCTAAGAAAGTGACTTTGCAAGCTTCCTTGATCTAAATGATCAATTTTTTTAACTAATCTATCAAAAAATCTATTTTTCATATAAATAATGTGACAAAAAGACACATTTTTATCAAATACTTTTTAATCAAATTAATTAAGACATATTGTCTCTTTTTTTAAAAAACTATTTTCATTTTAAATTTAGAAATAAATTTATTTTTTTTTGGAGACAAAAAACTAGGAATCCAACCGAATCTAACTAGTTTGAATAAGTGATTCACTTCTCCAGTATTTTTTAGGGATAAATCCTACAATACAGATAAATATTTGCGATAAACAAAATATGGTGAGCCATCTACCTGCCGAATCAGTAAATCCATAGGAATGAAGTCCAACACTTAGCTGATTTACTCCAAACCATGACCATGCGGTAACAATATTTCCAAATACAGCCATCACTGCAAATCCTCGTATTTTGATAATTTTACCCCAACGAGCATGAAGCATAATAGCNCCCCATGTAACAATCAANAGCGCCCCATTTTCTTTTGGATCCCATCCCCAGAAACGACCCCATGAATCATCNGCCCATAAACCACCTAGGACTGTTCCAACAAAGCTCANNAGNAAAGCNAANCAGGTTACNCCATATATNAATCTATCGACATCNATTGTAGCTTGTTNATTCATTCTCTTTGANAAAACTCCGGANAAAATATAAAATATACCTAATGCTCCGGCTATAAACGTTGCCATATATCCTAGNGTNATAGTTATCACATGNGTAGCTAACCAAAATCTCGTATCTAAAACGGCTTGAAGTTGATGTAATGTNTCTCCATCACCAGCAAGAAAATACGCAATAAGTAAAGATATAGANCCTACNATTCCACCAACTATTGATCCAAATCCTTGCCCTTTTTTCTTAAANCCATATTCCATTAATATTCCCATGAGTACGGCNCCCCANCCAATAAAAATNGCNGANGAGTATAAATTAGTTACAGGAGGATACCCGGAAAGAAAACTTCTTATTATTAACGCTAAGGTNTGTGGTATGGCNGTNATTGTCATAAGTGAAGCAGAAAATCTTATTAATTTTTCTTTTCTTAATATCCAACCTACGCAACTTGTAAGAAAAACAATTAAATAAAGCCANGCGGCTTTNACAAAAATATTTAATTGGTTAAATAATNTTTCAATTTTNATNTTTTTTAATTGGTCNNACGAATTTTTTTCTAAAGATAANAGATATCCTGTTAANCTATNATTGAAAACCTTTGCGTNGTCAGAAGCATATGAAATTAANATTGANCCCCAGCGTAAAGCGTAAGGNCTTACTTTTAAATCATTTTCTTTTGCAACCTCTTGCATTACCGGATGAGCAGCCACTAATGAACTCATCATNGGTCGCCATTGCTCATCTTTTTTGGGNGGAATCACTAACGGAATCGATTTTTCTTCTAACTTCATATACCCTTGAACAGTCGGAAATAACTGNTCCGGGGGAAGNAGTCTTGGATCCTCAAAGGAAATAAGTGTTCTCTGTAAAATTGTCAATTTACTTGCTANTTTTATNGATTCTCTNTCATACANATCTCTATCTCTCTCATCTTTCATTTGAGCAATACGTACAACTTTTTCAAGTGTTGGAATTTCAGGAACGATTTCGTTATAACTATACCTGTAACTACCTTTCCTTGGCTCCAATTTCAAACTTGCTAATAAATCTTTATTGGTAATTCTTATAAATGGNGTATCAAAAGATTGTGGTTTCCCTGTAATTAAATCCAATAGCCATTCATTCGCATGTATTTTTTCATCATCACTATTTGTAATTGNTGGCTTTCCTGAAACCATAGTTAATANNTTTCTNGAAAANGAATCNATAGGCTGGACTCTTCCTTCGTCCATGATTGGTAAGGAAGAAAANANTTTAAAATCNTATTCTGAANTATCGTTTTTCANAAAAGAGGAAAATAAGACAGTNAAAACAACNATTACGGATATTAAAGGAAAGTTACTTTTCATAAATTTCCTTTCTTTTTAGAGCGCTNCATAGACCAAAAAAATTGTGCTCCCATTCCAACAAATACAATCATACATGATANNTATGGAATCATCCATGAATCATTTCGAACAACTTGNAGAACCGTCCCTTCATCTTTAGGAAGATATCCGCTCTGATAGAANGTTTTTTTNGCATATCGAAGAGGATTATTCATCCATATTTTTAACTCNCTATCAATCTGATCGCCTGAATTGATGAGTCTAATTCTNCTTGAAAAATCCTTTGGAGTTTGTGTGCCTTGATATTTTTCATGCANAAAATTTAACAACTGAACNCTAAATTCATTCCCNGAGGGAGCATATGCAAACTCTCTTTGNTTTCTAAAATACACTCGATANCTTTTATNANCATGGGCTATCAAATTTGGCATATCCCAAATTTGATTAACAAAATTAGGATAGCACCATAAACTTAAAATATACCGACCTAATGAATTGCCATTTTGCTTATCAAATAATTCGATATCGATAGCAGGAGCATTTCTCTCTCCGCTTGCTCCACTAACTTCNCGAGATGCAGATATAAAATACTCTGAGCCAATACTCTCGTAGGATGGATAATTTATTTGATCAAAGTTTTCGATATTTTCAATTGGTTGTGGTTGTGTTGAATTAGACATATAAGCATGAACCTTTATATCAAATGGAATATCATCTAATTTAATTGTTTTATTTGGTTTTAAAAATTTTTTAGGAATCACTGTTACAGAATCAAAATTGGGATTTGAAGATTCAATAAACGCTAATTCAAATTGCTGCGAGCGGTCTAAAAAATTTACTGTTTGTCCTTCGCGAATTGTCATTGTTGACTCAACTGCAAACAGTGCTGTAAAAAACTCTCCTATAAGAAGTAACAAAATCCCAGCATGAAGAAGTACCATTCCCGCTCTTTTTCTATAGAGATAAACACATGCAATAAATAAAACTAACGCTGATAACGTCCCTCTGCCTAAACGAAAAAATACTCTCCAAAAGGCATCTGATTCTGTTATTGCAACTTCATTTGTTCCCCAGCCAACCATTACTCCATACGTCAAAATTAATCCTATAATTAGAAAAAAAAGACCAATATATAATCGTTTACCAGTAACGAATATTTTAAATGTTTTTGCATGAACAACTAACAAATTAAAAGATAGTAAAGCGCCGATAAGAAATCCTCCTGGGAAAGGAATACTATATTTACTAAGTGAATTAAATTGATTGAAAAATATTGATAGGTCTATCCATGCGATCCAGGTTCTAAAATATTGGTCCATTACTGTCCATATACCTTTATCAACTTGAGCTAGGGTGCCACAGAAAACTAACACCATACTAAATGAAAGTAGAGTAACAGTAAGTTTTAAGGATAAAAAATATTTTAGAATGGTTTTCATTGAAATTAGTTAAAATTAATTGAATTTATAAATCTTTGTATATCAGCATTATGATATTTTAATTCGTCTATGTTTCCTTTAGCTGTAAAAAACCAAAACGAAGGTTTTCGTTCAATAATTGCTGCTAAAATCCCTTTGTTGATATTGGGATTGTAAATTTCAAAATATTTTACAGGTACGCCTCCTGCGTTTAAATTTTTTACTGAAGAAAGAATTTCGTCCTCGCCTAGTTCGTTAAGCTCAATCTGCTTTCTCCATCTGTTAACATTACTAGTGACATCGCCCATTCCTAACTCGATAGCATAAAAATCAATGCTACTATTATCGATAAGATAAGAAACCTTTCTCATGCCTGAAGGCCCCTTCTCAGTCCATCCATTCGGAATTGATGCGNAAAAATCACTNACCATAANGGATTTNGTCTTTGNCTCNTCTNTTTCTAATTGAGGTAAAGAATTAATTTCTTTAGAAACTTCGTATGTCTTTATCTCTTGCTTATCACATCCAACGATGCAGATTAGTATCAGAAATACTAAAAAGAATTTCATTTATTCACTCCATATATTTAGTTTATTTATAATATTAATATCGTTTTCGTTGAAGTAAGCTTGCAATCAATCTTTACTATTAACGAACACTATTGCTTTATTATTAAAACTTTTAATGTAGATTAATTAAATAAGAAATTAAAAATATGAACGATATTAAAATAAATAATGGAATGCACATAAACCTATTTTTAGAGGGTAAAAAATGTGTTATTATAGGAGCAGGAAAAGTTGCATTCCATAAAGCTGAATTACTTTTGGAAGCACAAGCCATTGTTCATGTTATAAGTCCAGAACTCAGTCCGGAAATGGAACGCTTGCTTACTTTAGAACTAATTACTTTTCAACAAAAAACTTTTGAAGAAAACGACCTAGATTCAGCATTTTTAGTGTATGCCGCTACAAATAGCAGGGGTGCCAATAAACAAGTTTTGGATGTATGTAGAAACAAGAATATTTTGTGCTGCTGTGTTGACGGAAATTGGTCAGATGGGGATTTTACTACTCCCGCTATTTCTCGCCATAATCAATTAATGATATCCATTTCATCAGGAGGAACCAATTGTAGACAATCAAAACTGATTAAAAATAATTTATCCAGGCATATTGAATCTCTTAGTGCAGCCCATTTAATAGTCGTCGGTACCGATCATCATCATCTTGGTGTTGAAGAACGTGAAGCTTTTCATCTTTCAGGAGAAAAATTTGATAAAGCTGGATTTATGATTATGCAACTAGTCGGAATTCACGAATTCATGATTTTAAATACGTGCAATCGTATTGAAGTCATTGCAGTAGTTGCTCCAGAAACTATTAAAAATGGTATTCTTACTCATAGTCTTGGATTTTCTTCACTAAAGGAGAACAAATATTATCTTAAGACTAACGAAAAAGCATTTGAACATCTATGCTTGGTTACCGCTGGAATGCTTTCACAGACACCAGGAGAAAATCATATTACTTCCCAAATAAAAGATTCATTAGATATCTCAAAGACTAGAGGATGGTCTGGTAATATGATGCAAGAATGGATTTCTTCGGTCTTGTTTGTATCAAAAGAAATAAAAAATGAAACAAGACAGAAAATGCAGACTGAAGAAATTGAAGAGTTAGCTTTAAGATTTATTCGCTCAAAAGATAACTTTTCAAAGACCATCATGATAATTGGTACGGGACTTCTTGGAAAAAGTTTAGTTCAAACAAGTATTGATAACTTTAAAAATATAATTTGGTGCTATCATCGAAATAAGCCTGATATTAAANAAGAGTGGAAGCAANACATTAATCTTATTAGNTTTAATGAGATTAAGAATAAATTAAATAACACAAATGTTATAATTAGTGCTGCGGATTCAAATGGCTTCATCTTGACANCAGCTCATGCTCCTTTTTTTGATTTAGAAAAAACAACCCATATTGTTGATTTAGGCATGCCTCGAACAATTGACCCAGGACTTCAGAATCTCTCGGCTGATATACAAATATTAGATTTGGATGGAATTAAATACTGGAATAGACAAGGACTTTGTCATTTTTATGACTTTTTAACTAATAGCAAAAAAATAACAGAACAAAATATGAATCTGTATGAAAAAATCACACATAACTTTCAAAGCTGGAACTAGATCAAGCAAACTTGCTCTTATACAAACTAAAACATCGTTAGATAAGATCGCAAAGATAATTGATGGGATTAGTTTTGAATTAATTGAAGTAACTACTACTGGAGACGATAATCAGCAGTTAGATTTAAAAGAATCNCCACAAAATTTTTTTACAGAACAGCTTGATAAAGCATTAGTTAATGAAACTATTGATTGTGCCATACATAGTGCNAAAGATCTACCTGAGAGTTACACAGATGGGATTGATTTTTTTTGGCTTCCATGGAGCGAACAAACAAATGATGTGATCGTTCTGCCAAAAAAAATGACTATAGATCAACTTCCAAAACATCCGGTAGTAGGAATAAGTTCAGAAAGAAGAGAAGAATATTGCAAAGAATATTTTCCANCTGCCAAGCGTAAAAAAATTCGAGGTAATATTGATGATCGTNTAAAACAATTAGATAATGGGGANTATGATTTTATTATTTTAGCTGCTGCGGGTCTTAATAGGTTGAATTTATCAGATAGAATCTCTCAAATTATTCCATTGTCTCAACTCAAGCCGCCNGATGGCCAAGGATCCATTGCGNTTACATTTAGAAAAGATGACGAAAGATTTAATAAAATTCGTTCTTTATTTACACCGAGTGTCGTATTTGCAGGGGCTGGAGTTGGAAATAAAAATTTATGTACTAAGGCAACAATTGATGCACTTCGAGATTGTGAAATATGCCTGTATGATTCATTGATGGATCACAAACTTCTTGAAGAGCTCCCATCAACTGCAGAAGCAATAGATGTTGGTAAAAGATGCGGAGCACATAGTAAACAACAGCAAGTCATTACAGATTTGTTATGTGATAGAGCTCGAAGAGGTAAAAAAGTTGTAAGATTAAAAGGTGGAGATCCTGGTATTTTCGGNCGCTTAACAGAAGAAACAACTGCATTAGAGGAACTACAAATAGCTTATCGAGTTATCCCCGGTATTAGCGCACTACAGGCGGCAACGACCGGGACAGGGATGCTGCTAACTCGACGCGATGTTTCTCGTGGCTTTGTAGCACTAACACCCAGAGCGGCAGCCGGAAAACTTGCACCATGTGATGCTAATGAAAAATCAACTCTTCCAATAGTTTATTATATGTCAATTAAAGCAATGGATCATATTACAAAGGAATTATTAAACGATGGATACCTAAAAAGTACACCTGTAGCAGTTATTTATAACGCTGGAGGATTAGACCAAGAAATATTTAGAACAGAACTCGGCGCTCTCCCTAAGTTAGGGAAAGATAACTGTACTTCAAATCCTGGATTGATCATTGTAGGAAATGTAACTTCTTATGAGTACAACGACAAATTGGGTGCGCTAAAAGGAAAAAAAGTTCTTCTAACATGCTCAGAAGCTCTCCAGCCAAAAGCTTGTAATGAAGTATATAGGTATGGAGGAAAGCCAATCTCTCTCCCTCTAATAAAACTTACCTTGAAAGAAGATTTCTATGAAGATTTATCAAATTTTTCATGGATTGTTATTTCATCTCCATCAGCCGCAAAAGCTTTTATTGATTTTATTAATGTTAACCAAGTTGATAGAAGAATAATACCGTCTATCATGACTTGTGGAAAAGAAACGTCTAATGAACTTAAAAAATTTAATATCCATGTTGATGCGGAACCTGAAAAAAACTTTAGCGCACAAGAACTAGTCAAATTAGCTCATTCGTTACTTTCTAAAAACGATAATGTATTAAGGTTACGTTCAGACAAAGCCGGNTCAGCATTAGCANAAAAGTTACNAGAAACTCAGGCGCAAGTAATCGATTCAGTAATTTATGAAAATTCCCAAATCTTTCATAAAATTCTTCCTGAGTTTGATATTATTTTCTTCTCAAGTTCATCGACCGTCGAAAATTTTATAGAACAATGGGGGCCTGCCTGCCTTAAAAACAAAATATTACTNTCCATCGGTCAGCCAACAGCAAAGACTTTATTAAAATATAAATTAAGACCAACATTAATTGCNGATGAATCAACAGTTAAAGGAGCTATNGACTCCTTGGCTTCNTTTATTGTNGCGCAGGATTTATTATCATCTGATTAAGGATCTCTTCTAACTTCCAATTTATAAAAATGGAAGTTATTGGTCTTAATCCTACTATCTAAATAATTTTGTATGGGGTATGAAAGATCTCCTGAGATATCCACAAACGGNGAAAACTTCAGATTATCCGTGTAATAAATATTATATATTCTATCTTCTACAGAGACCCANCTAAGCGTCATTTCATTAAGATTTTGATTACTAATGAAATATGAAAGACTTAAAAAAGAGTTTTGATCTGTTGGNTCAGAACCTGCGATAAACTCATCGAGATTACTAAANCCGTCTCCATCAGGATCATCTGAAGANGTATAACTTAATGTNCCAAAATATTGTTGCTCCCAGCCATCAAGCACGCCGTCTTCATCTTGGTCTCCAANAATAAATAATTCATCAAAATACAAATTATATTCNCCNCTACTTCCATAAGATGANAATCCTGAGGGACTTTGAGANCCTTGAGCNCCANNAGNTTTNACNCTNATATAATAATTNCCNGCAGACANNGATAACGANAAAGAGGCGTCNAANTTNTNNTTNGGATNNTNACNTCCNATAACNTCATANNATCTTCATNATANATNGCTATTTCTAAATCNGCATTTCCTCCCCAACNCCAATNCGANAAATTNTAAGTTGTGTTNGTATAAGGGAATAAGTCAAATGTAATTGTTTGAGAAGNTGCTAAAGAGAATTTAAAAAAATCAANNTCNGATNNATNANTAATCAATCCNTTAATAGAAGTTCCNGAAAGTTCAGTAGCATTNACAAATGAATCNCCGAAATCATCATCAATAGANNTAAAATGAAANTTTAATGTNGCNANNTCATCTTGNGANGNATTNTTNGCTGATTCGGATAATCTCCNTTGCTCCACTGNGTAANNTTTNTATNAAANGGATTACCCATTATAGGNCCCCAAGACGGTNCCCCNCCGCCGGAATGCCCTCCATAGTATTCACTTGAGGTTGTTCCATGATGATTTAATGTTAANTTGTGACCAATTTCATGTGAAATAATTAATCCAATATTATCCTTTTCATACTCACTTCGTATCCATGCTGGTGAGTAATACTCAACCTGACTATAAGTATAGTCGTTTATTTTAGTTCCAAGTGTGCCTAATATAGCTATTCCTCCAGCATCATAATGAGGACAGTTCTGACCATTTTTATCTGTAGCAGGTGTTATCAATGCGTGATAGAAATATGTATCTGCCGCCGGCTCAATAGTCGTAACATTTACATCAAACCCAGCATAATCTTCACACACCTCTCTCCAAATATATTCAATATTTTTTTGTTCAGTTACAGAAAAAGTAGTTTCATCTCCATCCTTATCATAAGGTCGGCAATTATAAACAG
>PASA01000030.1 GCA_002712105.1 Kiritimatiellaceae bacterium | reverse complement strand
AAATAAAAAATTAACTTTTTTTCACTTTTTGACGATTTTTTGACGATTTTTGGCTATTTTTGGTCATTTTTTGACGTTTTTTGACGTTTTTTGAAGTTTTTTAAAAAATAGCTATATTTTTAAAATTATATAATTTTACCAATATAGTTTGATGGTTTTAGGCCTAATAATACTTTCTTATCTTCTTCAGGTAAATTAAGACTATTTACGAAATCATTAATTATTTTTTCATTAATACCTTCATTTCCACGAGTTAACTCTTTTAGTTTCTCATAAGGCTTTTCGATACCATGCTTTCTCATGATAGTTTGTACAGGTTCGGCCAGTACTTCCCACGCATTATCTAAGTCTTTCTCTAAAATATGGTTATTTAATTTTAATTTACCAAATCCTTTTAACGTTGATAGATAAGCTATTAAACTATATCCAAACCCTACACCCATGTTTCTTAAAACGGTAGAGTCTGTTAAATCACGTTGTAATCTTGAAATAGGTAGTTTAGCTGAAAGATGATTAAATATAGCGTTAGCTAACCCGAGATTACCCTCAGAGTTTTCAAAATCAATAGGGTTTACTTTATGCGGCATGGTAGATGAACCGACTTCCCCTGCAATTGTTTTTTGTCCAAAATAAGCCATAGAAATATACGTCCAAATATCACGATTTAAATCAATTAGAATTGTATTGAATCGACTTATTGCATCAAAAATTTCTGCCATATAATCATGAGGTTCAATTTGGGTAGTATATAAATTTTGAGTAAGTCCCAATTGATTTTCAATAATATCCTTTGATAGATTAACCCAATCAACATCCGGATAAGCGGCTAAATGTGCATTAAAATTACCGACAGCTCCATTCATTTTTCCTAGTAGCTTAATGTTTGATATTTGATTATTCTGACGCTGCAATCTATCTGCAAAAACAATCATTTCTTTACCAACAGTTGTCGGTGAAGCGGTTTGCCCATGCGTTCTTGCAAGCATTGGTACATCTTTCCATTCTTTATAAAATTCTTGAAGCTTCTCTATTATATCTTGTTGAATTGGTAAAATCTCAGACAGTCCGTCTTTTAACATCATTGCATGTGCTAAATTATTAATATCTTCTGATGTACAAGCAAAATGAATAAATTCAGATAATTCCTCTATAGAGGTTCCGCTTATCTGATCTTTTAAATAATATTCAACGGCTTTTACATCATGATTAGTCGTTTTTTCAATTTCTTTAATTTTTTCGGCTTCAGAAATATCAAATCCAGTAATAATGCTATCTAATAGAGCTTCTTCCCCGCCGCTTAATACTCTACATTGCTTAATACCAACCTCTTTAGTTAATGCTTTTAACCAGTAAATTTCAACAATTACACGATTTCTTATGAGTGCATATTCTGAAAAACAATTTACAAGGGAGTCTGTTTTTGAAGCATACCGACCATCGATTGGACTAATTGAAGTAATCATAAAATTCCTTTAAATTGTTTTTATATTCTAATAAATATTTATTTTTTTAAAATATAAATTTACTTATTAAACTGACTTAAAATCGAACCCCATTGTCTTATTGCTTCTGATAGAGCTTGTCCTCTATGAGAAATTTTATTTTTTTCGTTGGTGGCTAATTCTGCAAAACTACACTTATAGCCATCAGGGATAAATATTGGATCATACCCAAATCCCTCTGTTCCAGTTGGTGTTAATGCAATACTCCCTTTACATATGCCCTCGATAGTTCTTACCTCTCCGACAAGATTTGCTAAACATAGTACGGTTTTAAAAACAGCTCTTCTGTTTTCTATACCGTCTAATTCATATAATAATTTATTAATATTATCTAAATAGGAACAATTTTCTCCGGCATATCTAGCAGAATAAACCCCTGGCTCACCATTAAGAGCCTCTACTTCTAATCCAGAATCATCTGACAACGCCCAACAACCAGTAGCATTCGCCATTTCGCAAGCTTTTTTAATAGCGTTCCCTTCTAGAGTATCTTTGTCTTCAATAACATCTGGTATTTCAGGATAATCCAACGAAGATTTAACAATGGATGAATCTAAATTAAGAACTTCTCTGATTTCTTTTAATTTTCCTCTATTTCTTGTGGCAATTAATAAATTCATCGTAATTTTGTATAAAAAAAACCTTGGAACATAAAGCTCCAAGGTTAGAAAATAAAAACCGGCTACGTGCTACTCTCCCGAGGTCAACTCCTCAGTACCATCGCCGCTGTAACTCTTCACTTCTGTGTTCGGAAAGGGAACAGGTGTTTCATTCACGCTATAGTAACCGGAAAATTCAAATTGGGACAAAAGTATAATATTAAAATAACAACAACGCGCTTGCATATTTAAAAAAATAAAGATCAAGCCTCACGGCTAATTAGTACTGGTTTGCTTAATACATCACTGTACTTACACGTCCAGCCTATCAACGTCCTAGTCTTGAACGAGCCTTGAGTGCTCCGAAGAGCAAGGGAAATCTTATCTTAGAGAAGGCTTGGCACTTAGATGCTTTCAGCGCTTATCCTTTCCGTGCGTAGCTACCCAGCTATGCCGTTGGCACGACAACTGGAACACCAGAGGCACGTTAACCCTGGTCCTCTCGTACTAAGGGCTAATCTCTTCAAATTTCCTNCGNNNANNNCGGATANGGACCNAACTGTCTCACGACGTTCTGAACCCAGCTCGCGTACCGCTTTAATGGGCGAACAGCCNAACCCTTGGGACCTTCTCCAGCCCCAGGATGCGATGAGCCGACATCGAGGTGCCAAACGATTGCGTCGATATGGACTCTTGGCAATCATCAGCCTGTTATCCCCGGAGTACCTTTTATCCGTTAAGCGATGGCGCTACCACTAGCAACCACCGGATCACTTAGACCTGCTTTCGCACCTGCTCGACTTGTTGGTCTCGCAGTTAAGCACCCTTATACCTATACGCTCTTCGCACGATTGCTGACCGTGCTGAGGGTACCTTTGTGCTCCTCCGTTACTCTTTAGGAGGAAACCGCCCCAGTCAAACTAACTCCCAGACACTGTTCCACGCCCTGATTCAAGGGATCGTAGTTAGAAATTCAATAAACCAAAACTGGTATTTCACTAATGACTCCACACCTCCTGACGAAGATGTTTCAAAGTCTCCCAGCTATACTACATATGATACATCAAATTCCAATGTCAGGTCATAGTAAAGGTTCACGGGGTCTTTCCGTCCTGCATCGGTTATCCGGCATTTTCACCGGAACTACAACTTCACCGAGATGGTTGTTGAGACAGTGCGAAGATCGTTACACGATTCGTGCAGGTCGGAACTTACCCGACAAGGAATTTCGCTACCTTAGGACCGTTATAGTTACGGCCGACATTCACCAGGGCTTCGGTTTAGAGCTTCGCTAATGCTAACCCCTTGCCTTAACCTTTTGGCATTGGTCACGTGTCACACCATATACTTCCTCTTGCGAGTTTGCATAGTGCTATGTTTTTGATAAACAGTCGCCTTCGCCTCTTCACTGCGCCTGCTAGAAACATCAGAAGCTAGTTCTTAGCCTCCAGCAGGACCCCTTCTTCCGAAGATACGGGGTTAATTTGCCGAGTTCCTTAACAACCTTTCTCTCGCGCGCCTTGGTATACTCTACCTTCCTACCTGTGTCGGTTTTGGTACGGTCGCCATATAATCAACGTTTAGAAGCTTTTCTTGGCAGTACAGTATCACNCAATCCANTTNGTCCGAAGACTCCNTGTCCCATCAGGTCTCAGCTAACATNCACGGATTTACCTATGNAATCACCTACACCTTTAGACCACCATTTCCAATCGGTGGCTGAGCTAACCTGCTGCGTCCCTCCATCACTCATATATAGCGGTACGGGAATATTAAACCCGTTTCCCATCGACTACGCTTTTCAGCCTCGCCTTAGGGGCCGACTAACCCTGGGCGGACGAACCTTCCCCAGGAAACCTTAGGATTTCGGCGGAGTGGATTCTCACCACTCTTATCGTTACTCATGTCTGCATAATCACTTGTGTACAGTCCAGGTTGGTTTACACCTTCCCTTCAGCCCGGTACACAACGCTCCCCTACTGCTATAACAGTAAGTCATAACCCGCAGCTTCGGCAGATCGTTTTAGCCCCGTTCATTTTCGGCGCCAAACCTCTCGACCAGTCAGCTATTACGCTTTGTTTAAATGGTGGCTGCTTCTAAGCCAACATCCTGGCTGTCTTCGAGATCTGACATCCTTCTCCACTGAACGATCATTTAGGGGCCTTAGCTGGCGGTCTGGGCTGTTTCCCTCTCGACTACGGAGCTTATCCCCCGCAGTCTGACTGCCACGATTCCACAGATGGTATTCGGAGTTTGAAAACTCTCAGTACCCCGGGAGGGGCCATCGAGTACTCAGTGCTCTACCTCCATCTGCTACCACNNGACGCTATCCCTCAAGGTATTTCGGGGAGAACCAGCTATCACCAAGTTTGNTTAGCCTTTCACTCCAACCCACAGGTCATCCAAACGTTTTTCAACACGTACTGGTTCGGTCTTCCACTTCNTTTTACAGAAGCTTCATCCTGCCCATGGGTAGATCACTTGGTTTCGGGTCTACCGCAGGCGACTAAATCGCGCTATTAACACTCGCTTTCGCTTCGGCTCCACATCGTAAATGTTTAACCTTGCCACATACGGTAAGTCGCAGACTCATTATGCAAAAGGCATGCGGCCACCCCGAAGGGCTACCACAGTTTGTAAGCATACGGTTTCAGGTTCTATTTCACTCCCCTCACGGGGTTCTTTTCACCTTTCCCTCACGGTACTAGTTCACTATCGGTCATCAGTTAGTATTTAGCCTTAGGAGGTGGGCCTCCTATATTCAGTCAGAGTTTCACGTGTTCCGACCTACTCGGGATACCAATAGGTTTCTTCAAGATTTCGCTTAAGGGACTATCACCCGCTATGGTCAGACTTTCCAGACTGTTCTGCTATCCATTAGAATACCACATTATGGTCCACACCCCATCCTGTAAACAAGATGGTTTGGGCTGTTCCGCGTTCGCTCGCCACTACTTACGGAATCACTATTGTTTTCTTTTCCTTCGGTTACTGAGATGTTTCACTTCGCCGAGTGTNGCTTTGATGCACTATTTTATTCATACACCAATAACAGGGTATGACCCCTGCTGGGTTTTCCCATTCGGAAATCTCCGGATCAAAGGGTATTTGCCCCTCCCCGAAGCTTATCGCAGCTTATCACGTCCTTCATCGCCTACTGATGCCAAGGCATTCACCGTACGCCCTTAGTAGCTTGATCAAATCAAGGTTACTAAAATGAGTTAGATTTATAAAAAATCTATATAAGTAACATATATAAATATACATGCGCTTGTTGCAGTTATTCAATATTATACAATTGTCAAAGAACATTTTCGCTAATGCGATAAAATGATTTTACAAGCATNTAACTAATTNACAGTCNTTGGTGGGCGTGACAGGAATCGAACCTGTGACCTCATCCTTATCAGGGATGCGCTCTAACCGACTGAGCTACACGCCCCCATTTNAAAAATGGTGGAGGTAAACGGGATCGAACCGATGACCTCTTGAATGCAAATCAAGCGCTCTCCCAGCTGAGCTATACCCCCAATTGGCTTTGCTTGTACGAATAACTCATAAGGTTTCGTTTTAGAAATGGTACGGCTTGTTAGCCAAAAGCTTTTGACAATAGTTACCTATTGTCACATCCCGAAGGATGTTACCCTAGATCCGATTTTACAANCGGTCTTCTCCTTAGAAAGGAGGTGATCCAGCCACTGGTTCCCCAACGGCTACCTTGTTACGACTTCATCCCAGTNACCTATCACACCTTAAGCGCCTTCCTCCCATAAATGGGTTAGATCAACGATTTCGGGTGCAACAGACTTCCATGATGTGACGGGCGGTGTGTACAAGACCCGGGAACGTATTCAAGGCGTCGTAGCTGATACGCCTTTACTAGCGATTCCAACTTCACGAAGTCGAGTTTCAGACTTCGATCCGAACTGAGGGTAGCTTTAAGGATTTGCTCCATCTCGCGATATTGCTTCCTATTGTACTACCCATTGTAGCACGCGTGCAGCCCTGGACATAAGGACCATACTGACTTGACGTCATCCCCACCTTCCTCTTGTTTTCACAAGCAGTCTGTTTAGAGTTCCCACCATNACGTGCTGGCAAATAAACACAGGGGTTGCGCTCGTTGCGGGACTTAACCCAACACCTCACGGCACGAGCTGACGACAGCCATGCAGCACCTGTATAGCACCCTCGAAGGCTACGTCCCTTTCGGGTCGTATGCAGCTATATGTCAAGCCCAGGTAAGGTTCTTCGCGTTGCATCGAATTAAGCCGCATGCTCCACCGCTTGTGCGGGTCCCCGTCAATTCCTTTGAGTTTTAATCTTGCGACCGTACTCCCCAGGCGGTGCACTTAATGCGTTAGCTCAGACACGGAAGGGGGTAAAGCCTCCCACGCCTAGTGCACACCGTTTACGGTTAGGACNACAGGGGTATCTAATCCCTTTCGCTACCCTAACTTTCGTCCATGAGCGTCAGTATCTGTCCAGNGAAGCGCCTTCGCCTCCGGTGTTCCACTTGATATCTACGCATTTCACCGCTACACCAAGTGTTCCCTTCACCCCTCCAGTACTCTAGTCTAGCAGTTTCGAATGCAATTCCACAGTTGAGCTGTGAGCTTTCACATCCGACACACNAGACCGCCTACGGACCCTTTACGCCCAGTAAATCCGAACAACGTTCGCCACCTCTGTATTACCGCGGCTGCTGGCACAGAGTTAGCCGTGACTTCCTCTGCAGGTACTGTCAAATTAAATAGGTATTAATTATTTAATTATTCCTTCCTGCTGACAGGAGTTTACAACCCTAAGGCCGTCATCCTCCACGCGGCGTCGCATGTTCACACTTTCGTGCATTGACAATGATTCTCGACTGCAGCCTCCCGTAGGAGTCTGGGCAGTGTCTCAGTCCCAGTGTGGCTGACCATCCTCTCAGACCAGCTACCCGTAAGCCTTGGTGAGCCATTACCTCACCAACAAGCTGATAGGATATGGGCTTATCTCTTTGCGACAGGTCCGAAGATCCCCGCCTTTATATAAGAAACTATGCAGTTTCTGAACACATCCGGTATTAATCATCGTTTCCGATGGCTATCCCAAACAAAGAGGTAAATTACCCATATATTACTCACCCGTTCGCCGCTCTCACAATAANTTTCTNTCCCGAANGATTGAAANAAATTGATCCCGCTCGACTTGCATGCCTAATCCACGCCGCCAACGTTCGTTCTGAGCCAGGATCAAACTCTCCATCAAATTTAAATTGATTGGATACAATCCTAAACTTTATTTCGCAATATAACTCAATTGCACTCTATTTTAATAGAGTAACAATCGACAGTTAATATAAGCATTGGCTATAACAAACCGCACCACTTCTAAATCGAAGCAGTACTTTCATTTCTGTCATATCTTATGAGTTATTCAAATTTCAAAGAACAAAAAACTTCAATTCAAATCTCGACTTCTAATCAAGATTTCAACTGAAGCGACGGACAAAGTATCAAAAAGAGATATTTGGTCAACTGATATCTTTATTTTTTTTGATAAAAAAAAGATCTGAAAAATCAACTCTTAGGAAANGAAATCAAAAATTAATAAAATTAATTATAAATNATTCTATAAAATTTAATCGAATTATCATCAACTGGAATNTCCAGACTCACATTATTTGTTGTGGATGTCCATTCACCACTGACTAGATCTGAGGTTTGTTCAACACAAAATTCAACATCCATTTCNGCAATACGATTACTTCCCCAACTTCTTCGATTTTTAATTCTTTTCATTTTTAAACGCTTACCAATAGTCGCATCTCTTCCCCATTTTGGAAGTTTACGCGCCGGNGGATTGCCCCAACCCCACCAATAATTATTTGGNTTATGCCAAGAATACCACCAATGATTGTTTTGATTCCACCATGGATATTCATAATCTACATAAGAATCTTGNAATGCATCTTCTAAATCAGAAATTTCATACTCTAAATCTTCAATTGTGTTTTCTAAATCATTATTAGTTACAAGAGATGCTTGAAGTTGTGCNATAATATTCTCATTTGTAGCTTCTAAACCTAAGTTCTCGTTAATTAGTTCTGACACAACACTTGTTAAAAATAAATTAGTAGATTGAAGAACCGCAATTTGCTCTGCGAGTATATCATTTCCATTTGTTGAAGATAAAATAGATACCTGTTCTTCTAATAATGAGTTAGCCGATTGTAAAGATACAACTTGCTCCAGCAAAGAATTGTTTTGTGTTGTTAAACTATCTATAGATGTTTGTAATTGAGAATTATTTAATTCTAAGGAGTTGTTATTACCTTCAAGAGAACTAACTTGTTGAGACAGTGAATTGTTTTGTTCACTTAATGAAGTATTGGATGATAAAAGTTGCTGATTAGAATCGGATAATGAACCCACTTGGTCTTCAAGCGTAATAATTTCTTGTGAAAGTGAAGATAAAGATAAATTGAGTTGATTATTTTCCTCTGTTAAGCTGTTTACTTGACCATTTAAACTATTGTTCTGTTGTGTTAACTCTATTGTTTCATTTTGTAGATTTATATTTGCTTCTTGTAATGATGAAATCTCTTGATTTTTTGAAGATACTAGCTCATTAAGTGTTGAGATTGTATTTTCTTGGTTCTGAACATATGCCTCACCATAAACACCNAATGATTCAGGAGTAGCCTGAACAGTATTTACCAAATTTGAAAAATTAATANTTGGCTCTAGTCCCATTAACACTAATACACCATCTAATAAACCATCACCGCTTGTATCAGGTTGATTTGGATCAGATCCATATACAACAACTTCATCATATAACGATAAACCGTCTTGGTCATTATCCGATAAGTCAGGCTCAAAAGTCGCAATCAAAATTTGATCTTCAGTTAGATTAAAATTATATGGGTTTAAGGAGCTTATTGAAGTTCCTTCTTCATTGTTCCATGAACTAAAAATATAACCCAAGTCTGGCAAAGCCTCAANCGATANNGATANTGGNTCNTAATAAATTGTTGTACCCGAGTTACTTATCTCTCCGCCGACTGAATTTGTAACCGTTAAAGAAATAATTGAGGGAGTATTCGTTTCAAAGTTAAGAACGGATGACGCAATACCACCTGTATCTCCTCCAAGATCATATGATTCTGGGACAAGTGGTGGAACAGCATCTAAATCCATATCAACAGCTTGAATTAATGATCCAACATAATAAGAAGTGCCTACAATAGGTAATAGATCACTAAAAACTCTTCCGTAAATATAACCATCCCCTAAATAAGGAGAATTAACTGTACCGTAGGTACCGTAGGCATATTCAGCAAATTCAGAACCATCATTAATTACTTCAAAACTACTAATTATTACATCATCACCTGTTGACAAATTNTAATCTGTAATTTCGTCTATTTGATTATTACTACCGGCATAAACTAATTGAACTAATGCCCCATCACCAACATTTGGAAGTAAAGGACTTATACCGTCTTCACCGTAAAAGCCATTAGAGCTAAAAAAGTTTACATTAAAATCTGCAAAGGAGATTGTAGAAATAAACGTTACAAAACAAAGTATAAGNATGTTAATTTTTTTCATAAAATTACCTTATAGATTCTCTTTTTTTCGACGTACATTAATAAAGCTTACAATGAATGCGATAGTAGATGTAGCAGATGTAATAATCATTACAGATGATCTTAATATTTTTCCAACATTTCCCGACGATAAAGCAACTTGCAAAGGNTGTACAATTAAAGCTATTAAAATGATAATGGTTAGNAGGACGGCTAAATGAGCTGGAACTTTTGCTTCATTTTTTACTCCTTTGTAAAGTGATAACAATATTAACCCAAAGAATACAGGAATTAGGGCTGTAAAAGATCCTCCTACTGAGTAACCCCATAAACCAAAAACAACCAAAACAATTGAATTAATTAAATGAAATTTAAAAGTCATATTATTTAGCCTCTAATTTTCAATTTACACAAAAAAATACGAATTACAATAACATAAGCAGGTAATTAAAATTATTCTGAGCGGATAAAAATGGCATTTTCTATTTTTTCAAACGCATTTTGGTAAACATTTGATTCAAGAATAGCTCGTTCATTTTTACTAGTTTGACCGTATTGAGTAGACGTCTGTCTTGATAAAACAAAATTAAGTCTAACATTAGTCAATTTACCAATAGTCTCAATGTATGCTGTAACTCTTGTATTTTTAACTTCTGAAAACCCAAACAAGATTTGTGCCATAGGATCATTTTCAGACATGCTTTCTGCTGAAATAAAGCCTGTATTTAAATCGGCACTTTTAATTGTGTAACCAAGATCTTGAAATACTGATACTACAGAGCTAAAAACAACATTTTTCGAGTTTTCGTATGACCGCTGTTGCATACTTTGTATTTCAAGCGGAGTCATACCCGGTTCAACTGTTACGCAACCAGAAATAAATGACAGAAAAATAAAAAAAATAATTTTAATTTTCATTTTTTAAAAATTAGAACTTCTGCTTCTAAAATCACTAATTATATCATTTTCATCAAATTTAATAATTAAAGTAATCATTCTAGAAGTATTTTCAAAACCAGCACTATTCGCATAAAACAATACGCCATAACCTGAATTTACTTGAGAAACTTGTCCGGCTCTTTGATATGTCCATACCTCTCTACCTGATCCATCTCTTGTTGTAATATTTGGAGCTCCAAATTTTTCTAACACAGTGGATTTACTAGTTTTTCCAACCTCTAAATTCATTTGTACATTACCCTGAGTTAGAGCTGAATTTCTATCTGATACAGGCTCTATGGTCGAACAGCTAGTTAATAGCATGATACCGAAGAATATTATTAAATTTTTCATAATAAAATTTTATTGTTAACAATTTATAAATCAAGTTTTTTACACTTAAGATTTTTTAAATAATCAAAAATTTAAATATATATTCATAAATTTTAAGGCGGAAAGTTTTTAATTATCTAAACTTTATATCCTCAACATAATTATTGTGATTAAAGTCGTTTATATCATCAATTAATTCTTTAGATATTGTAACATTATCAAAAATAAATCCTTTTATAGGAGCTATTTTAGTACCCCATAAGGTTTCATGATCTCCAATAATGGAACGAGCATTAATATCTATGTTTTGAAATAAAATATTTCTAATTTCACCCTCACCTCTCGATTGCTCATAATTTGGGTGTCGTTGCCATGGAGCTGCACTTAAAATTCCAAAGGCAGAGCGTGTTGGCCGAGGATCTGTTACCTTAATATTTCTAAAAATGATATTATCACCTCCAGCACCTCTACCGGCACCTCTTAAATTAAATACTCGACCTCCCTTGTGAGTGTTAAATATCGACCGAGAATAAATAATATCGCAATCCTCAACTATAATATTATTTCCAAGTAATTGTTTTTGCATGTTTCCGATTGGACTTAATACAAACGCTGAGCCATTGGCATCAGTCCAAAAAACAACTCTCCGTATACCTCTTCCGTTAACATACACACAATCGTCCTGTGTTCGAATAAAACAATCCTCAATCAAACCGTTTCCAAATGGATTTATTCCATCACCATTACGACGCCATGTAAAAATTTTTACCCAACAAATATCTGTTGGCTTCTGAGGATTATATTCGCTTATCAACATGAGAGAATGCATAGCAGAATCAACAATTGTAATCCCCTCAACTTTAGTATTGTGTGCACCCCGAATATCAATGGGTTTGTATTTCCAATAGTCTTTCTCTAATGCTACCGGTATATCGCAATCTGGATGTGGAATTCGTTCTCCTGATAGCGTTCCATGACCATATATTCTTATATTGTGTCCATCACTACCCATCTTTTCATTGTTAAATGTTCCATACACTAGCGCATCTCCTGGAATATAATAACTTTTGTTGGCATGAACTCTAAAACATGCGCCAATATCATGAACTCCGGGTAGAAAATACATAATGTCCCAATCACCCTCTGACGAAGGAATCTGTCCAGGAATAACGCATAGAACTTTAGGATCCTTTTTCGACGGCTTGTCTTTGATTACAGGATTTGCAAAAATCGTCAACGTATGTATAGGTGGTCCGCTATAGAACGATTCATTTCCCCATCCCTTCATATTAATACGACCAGTATTTTGTTCCTCCATTTGACCGTTAATATCTACAGAAAATAAAGCGGGTTTATCTAAATATACATATGCTTTACCATTAATTACTTTACATGTTTCCACACAATGACTAGGTCGAGCAACCGCGCTTGTAATTGGTTGACCATCAAGTTTAGAAATCTCAATTTCAATTGGAGCATTCTCTAAAATTTCAAAATTAACATATGTATTACTCCATTTATCAAGTCGCCAATAATAAGCATTTGCTGTAACTCCGTTAGTGATACCGCCAGATTTACAGGTAGTCACAAATGCAAACATTTCTTTCCATTCACTTGACCCTTGAGATCTAATTTTAAAACTATAATGTTTTGAAGGTTCAAGACCAGGAACTGGAGAATAAATATGCAATCGTTTATCTTCGTCGCAAATCCCTATGATTGGCAGGAGAAGAACTAATATTATTTTTTGAATTAATCTCATTCTACACATTACTTTATATTAATTGTAAAATCTGTGCGTTCATAACAATTAAACTAATTTCTATATAATCGTTACTTGCAAATGAATAAAAATCGATGAAAAACATAAAGTTAAGTTTGATTTAGTTAATCTATTTCAACATTTTTTAATAATATCTTATCACCTGAATTAGCTCCGACTTTCAATGTATATCTTCCGGGTGAATAAACTGGGGCTCTAAATGAAGATTCATTAGTACGATAACAATAAATTAATTCTCCAGTAGATTCGTTTGTTAACTCAACTACACAGTTCTTAAGAGGTAATTGCACTTCCTTTAAGTGCCCAATAGGTATTCGTCCATCATTATCAGATATATGAAATGAAATTGGCCATCCTTCATATTGTTCAGAGTCACCCTTTGATACGTCTGCAAAACGAGGCCAGCATTCNAAATTTATCATACCAGTTGTTNTATTAATANGAACTATCCCATATCCATCTCCTCTTCCTGCGCGAATNGANCGATCTTGAGGATTTGCGTAAGCATGCATTGTAATTTTATTTCCTAATCCGTCTTCATAATCACCCACCCATGGAAGAGTNCTGATNATAGGTTCTCCNCCTCCAGATTTTTCACTCAATGGATGCCACCATCTTCCNTATACGGTATTTACTATTGCAGGAACGGTNAATGCATAAGGNCCATCTCGAAAATTTTCAACACCGTGTTGNAAAGAAACNCCTAGATGTTGGTCTCCNCANAAGTGAAATGCTCTTGCTCTTCTTAGGGCTTTTATTGCTAAATTACGNCCAGTCTGNGGCCATCCATTACAATCTAAATCAGCTAGCAATCTNACAGGATTTTTATTTCCATGCACNTGTACNGCTCCGCAAAAAGCNGTTGCTGAGAGAGCTACTTTAACCTTTGTANCTGTCCAGTCTCTGGACCATTCATCTAAAAATGTTAATTGTCTTTCACCTAATAATTTTAATCCTGGCAAGTCTACAGCAGAACGATCGTATTCTGGGTCGTTTATATGATCTGGACGAGGACCCATTTGCGGAATTTTTCCAAGTGGTGCCGACTTGAATTTACGGTCTTCTAATATTGCAAAATTTACTCCACCAACATTTAAATCTGTATAATATACTCTTATCCCTTGCTTGATTGGTGTTGAGTCAAACGGGTCAGGTAAACTCCAACATTGCTGTCTTTCTACCATATTAACAAAATCAGCTGGAAACATATATCCTCCATCGGCTGCTCCTGATATGCCAGATGAAGCTACTCCGCTTTCTCCCCAAATATTACCATGACCCACATCATGATCATCGGTAATGATAATAGTTGGACGATTTTTAATTACCTCTGAAAATTGAACACCAAACTGTAACCAACCATACGTTGCTTCATCATGGGTATAATTCTGATCTCCTCCAAAAAATAATATATCTGGATTATGTGCCTTTAAAGCAGCTACAGTTGCTAATCGTGTATCAAATTCATCATCATTTGGAGAATTGCATGTAGCAACGGCGATGGTTATTTCATCCTTTTCTTTTGGATTTTTCCTTATAAGACCTTCAAATGAAGATAAATCTCCTAACCGTAAACGATATGGTACATCATGAGTATTATCCCAATTTTCTATTCTAAAATGTACAGACCATCCAGGATATAATATTGGTAACGTCTCTTGCTTTTTCCATTTACCTTTCTTCATAAATTCAAGCGTTACCTCTTTTGGCTCCTCGGGTAATAACGGAAAACATTGGCCTGTAATTTTTAATACACCATGATCATGTGTGTATAAACCAAATGCCATAGCGTCTTTTCGATCAATAGAGTTAAACCATTTGATAGCTAGTTTTTCATATCGCTGCCATTTCTTCGTGAAGTTCTTTTTCCACCACTCACCAACAGCACTATTATCTGACGCTCTAGCCCATTCGGTTTTATCACCAAAAGGCAAGGGATTGTAATAATCTATCTCTGCGTTGCAGATACTTACAACAACCAGTAAAAGAACCATCATTAATTTCATTTTTTTCAATCTCCAAATTTTATAAAAAGAACTCCATTTGGTTCTAAATCAATCATTGATCCATATAAAAGTTCTTTTCGGTTCCATACATCATATAACGTGTAAGTTTCATCTGCAANACCAAGCCTGTATGNATCTAGGNTAAAAGAGATTTTATCAAAGGAACGATTAAAAATCCCAANCCACCCTNGATTATCAAAATCCTGTTGAAAAACTCGCCATGTTTCCAATCCAGGNTCCTCAATAATCAAGGATCCCATTACTCCATTTTGNTTACATGCTAACATATCAGANTTTGTTATNAACTTTAGTGCAAAATCATTCANAGAAGGTAAATCTCCGCCCATCATTAGNGGTGATGCTGCAAGCGCGCGCATTGTAATAAATGTTTCCATTTGAGGTTTTGTNAATTGACATTCACGATGAACGCCTTTTCCNGATANTGCTATGTCGCCCTTATCTAAAACGGTCTTGCTTNAATCTACGCTTGGAGGAGACATCAATTGCAACTGTCCAAAAGGTATCATGTCCATATCAATCCAAAAACCNGGTTGTTCTTTTCCCTGCCACTTTCTCCAAGCCTTAAAGCATTCGTCAATATAAGATTGTTCATCCCAAACATCTTTCGTTACTCGAAGCATATTTGCCATACGAAAAAAACTAATTGCTTCAGGGTTAACTTTTCCTCCNGGNGACAAACTCAATAAAATAGGTTTATCTANTTTTGCTATAGCTTTAGCAACTGCTTCAACCTCATCAGGATGCGGAACGATGTCATCATACTTTATCATATCAACACCCATTTCTGCTACATGTCGTATTAGTCCATCATACCATTCTTGTGCCCCAGGTTTTGTCATATCTACCGCATAGCAATAATCACACCACTTACAATTTTCTNCAGGATCNGTTACTGCAACATCTCTNGCGGTATATNNGGTACCTTCAATTGGNAGATCTAGATCATAAGCTTTTCGAGGGATTCCTCGCATTAAATGTAAACCGAATTTTAANCCTAAAGAATGACANCGTTTAACTATCTTNTCTAAACCATTTGGAAAATAGACTTTTGAGGGCAAAAAATAACCAAANTNATTAATTCTTACGTCATGTGCATGTTTTTCCGCTGGAAAAATTGTACCTTCCTGTAAGGTATATTCTCCAAACCATCCNTTATCGATTACAAAATACTNATAGCCATNAGGTTTTAACTTTTCCGCCATTGCTTCTAAGTTTGATAATGCAGCTTCCTCATAAAGATANACTCCATAGCTATCAAAACTATTCCACCCCANNGGNGGAGATAATGCTAATTGATTCTTATTTGAATAATCACTAGCATGGGTATTCAAAATGAAAAATATTGTAAGATAAAATAGCTTATTAAATATCTTCATTTTTTGTTCNTATATTTTTCATTATTTCNTTTTTCCTGAGTTAGGAAAATTAAATCTTTTGTTTGAAGAAACTGTTCTTGCTTCAAGCAAAAGATNATTCAACTCATTAACCACATCTGGGTATTNTGAAGCTATGTTTTTGTNCTCNCCTATATCATTTGATANATCATAAAGCTCCAGAGGAGAATTTTCATCTATTGAAACATTGTAACGAACGCCTTTCCATGAACCTTTACGNATTGCAACACGACCTTTTTTCTCATGAAACTCCCAATAAAGATACTTATGCTGTTTTTGATNATTTTTTCCNATTAACGTTGGNAGAAAGGAGATTCCGTCAATATCATCTAAAAGTTCTTGATCAATTATATCNGCAAAAGTAGGCATTACATCCCAAAAAGCTGATATATGGTCTGTACAACTATTTGGTAGTATTTTATTGGGCCACCAAGCAATCATTGGGACGCGAATTCCGCCTTCATATAAATCTCTTTTAAATCCTTTTAATGGTCCGTTTGAATCAAAGTAGGAAGGATTATGCCCTGCCTCTTGATGAGGTCCATTATCCGAGGTGAATATGATCAATGTATTCTCCGAAATACCTAGCTCATCTAATTTATCGATTATATCTCCAACATAGTCATCTAAATTATTTACCATCGCCGCAAAAGCTGCATGAGCTTCAGGTTGTGATCCGTATGCAAATTTGCGGAAATTAGCCCCTTCATCCGTACCAATATATGAACTTTCTGGAAGGAATTTTCCTCTATATTTCTCCATATATTCCTCTGGCGCAAACATTTCTGCATGCGGCTGAATTAATGCATAAAAACAATAGAATGGCTTATTTTGGTTATTTTCTATAAATGTTAATANCTCNTTATGTATTAACGTTGGACCATACTCTTCTGTTTCCATACCAAAATTTCCCCAAAGCATGTCTCTACGATCATCGTTCCATAAATAATAAGGGTAATAATGATGGGCATGTCTCTGACAGTTATACCCGTAAAATCGGTCAAATCCCATTTTTAAGGGTTCACTTGAAGAATCTGGNGCCCCTAATCCCCATTTTCCAAATAAACCAGTAGTATATCCTGCAGNCTTAAGCATTTTTGCAATCGTATATGTATCTGATGGCATTGGCTGCTGACCTTCGGGAACAACCTCTGAATTACCTCTTACCACAGCATGTCCCGTATGCATTCCAGTCATTAATGCGCATCGCGAAGGAGCACAAACTGTTGCGCCAGAATAATGCTGAGTNAACANCATGCCCTCTTTTGCTAACCGATCAATATTTGGAGTGTTAAAATGTTTTTGNCCCATGCAGCTTAAATCTCCATAACCCAAATCATCAGCTAAAATATAAATAATATTCGGTACCCTATCACTATTAGCTTCGAGTCCAANAAGGAGTGTTATTACTAAAAATAAATATCTCATATAAAATCCTTAAGATGAAATCTAATTACCAATGTTTACTTACTTACTCGCTCGAAAAAAGGTAACCGAGAAAGAGGNACATCTATCACAACTTCTTTACCGCCAACATATATATTTCCATCATCAGCCTTCCATTTCCCTTGGGGCAACAAAACNGCTCGAGAACGTTCGNCTTTTTTAATTACAGGAGCTACTATAATGGTATTCCCTAAAACAAATTGATCTTTAACCAATTCATATCCTCCATTTGGAAATGCCATGGCCATTGGTTTTACAATAGGTTCTCCTGACTTAGCTGCTGACTCTGCAAAATGAAGAAATTGCTCTCCTAACTCTACATGTAAATTTGCCATATCTAGACATATTTGGTTATTTTCCTTTGATAGAATTCGCCAAGGGGCTACAGAGAACTGCATCATTGGCATCAATGCATGAACTTGTGCTGAACGCACAATTAACTCTTCATCAAGACTTGAATTACTTAAAAAACTTCGGTATTCACCCCCNCCAATCATATCCGGACAGGTGTATGCATACCCCATAACACTTTGCGACATTTGATCAGGAATTAATTTTGCCAAGTCTTCCCACTCATGCCCTTTATCTCGTAATCTTTGCGCTAGAGGTAGTCCGGCCATCTTCCATGACGCACGATATTCATTAAGTGGATAATTTAATCCGAACTCCGCAAAAAATTGAGTATGATCATTAGGCGTAATGTTTCTTTTCCAAGACACTACATTGTTAATATAAAAACGAGCATCTCCGGCATCAAACTTAAATCCATCTACTCCATATTCCTCTACTAAATAATCTAATTGATCTTTAAACCATTCTTGAGCTCTAGGGTTACTTAAATCAAGGCATGCACTTGCGCCATTCCACCAACGAATTATTGCTGCTTTATTTTTTGTATTTGCCCATAAAATATTTTGTTGCTTTTGTGGATCGAGAATCAATAATCCATCTTGCGCTAGTTGACGAAAATCAGCTGAATCAGCAGAGACAAATGGGCACATCCACATCATCACCTTAAAACCCATATTATGAAGACGATCAATTAAACCCTTAGGATCATTAAAACGCCTTGGAGAGAATTTCCATGTTCCATAATCTTCTTGCCAGTTGTCATCGATCATNAATACTCCNGGAGGATATCCATTTTCAATTATCGCCTCTGCATATGCAAGAATATCGTCTTCGTTCTGATCATACATGAGTTCAATCCATGTATTATATTGTGGATGGGTAAAAAGTAACTTATCTGGGATTAGTCCATTTGATGGAAAATATTTATTGGATACATAATCGAANACNTCAGCTAAGTTTGATCCCTTCTTTCCAGAGTCAATTGTTCCCTCTCGAGTGGTAACTGTAATAAACCCTTTTTTAAACACAAACTTGATGGGTTCCTCGCTCCAAACAAATCGTCCTTTATTTGACAACAATAATGGTTGCGCTTGATTGCCTTTATTATCACCCCACAAATCATATGATACTTCCGTAGAAGCATCATATGGCATTTCATATCCTTTTGAACTTAGGCCTGCCCACCAATATTCTCCCTCTAATATTTTTAATTCAAGCGAATCTGCTAAAATCGAAAAACCGCTACCTAATAAACTGATTATACTTATAGTTAAAACTTTCTTCATTTTCACNTCCTCCAAATCAAGTACATCATTTTAATCTCGCAGTGCCACAGGCTCTCGTTGAGTAGGAACTAATGCCTTTAGTCTATCTTTAATATTCGAATATGCTTGGTCTTGAGCTAAATTTCTCCACTCCATAGGATCAACTTGATGATCATAAAGCTCTTCAATACCTTGTTCAATAAATACGATATAGCTATACCGTCCATCATAAATTCGATGTCCTCCATAATTATAATCCGTTAAGGTAGGAGTACTCCACTCCATATCAGGATTNTAAATCAACTNAGCAAAACTTTTTCCATCATTATCCAGATTTTGTGGAAGACCACACAAATCCAATAATGTGGGATACATATCAATCAAATTCACAATACCATCACACTGCTTATTTTTTGGCGTAACATTAGGAATCTTTACCATCATTGGTACGCGACAGGATTCTTGCCATAATTGTGTTTTACCATATTTCTGCTTTTCTCCCAAATGCCACCCATGATCTCCCCATAACATAACAATTGTATTATCAGCATAAGGACTNTCTTCGAGTCCATCCAATAAAACTCCGATGCANTCATCTAAAAAAGTAATNGTTGCCAAATATGCCTGNACTGCTTCTTTATGNCTTCCTGCTTTCTCTACTCGTACCCANGTNCCATGGGGTTTTATAGGTTTATCAAATCTATTTAAAATNTCGTCTAAATCATTTGGAATAGTTTTCGGTANAATTATCTCATCTAATGGATACATATTAAAATATTTTTGTGGGACATACCAGGGAAGATGNGGTTTTGAAAAACCAAGCGCCATAAAAAAGGGTTTTTCAAATAAA
>PASA01000029.1 GCA_002712105.1 Kiritimatiellaceae bacterium | reverse complement strand
CATTTTATCAGGAAGACTTATTTGTGCAGAATAATTATAAAAAAAACGATCAGTTGATGAATGCAATTGATAATATTAATGAATCAATTCGAACAAAGGCTATTTTCTATGCCTCTCAAGGCATTAATCAAGAATGGAAGATGAAATGTGATCAACGATCGTCACTGTATACAACAAAAATAGAAGATTTCGTGAAGGTCTATTAATAAATTTGGTAGCGGGGGCAGGATTTGAACCTGCGGCCTTCAGGTTATGAGCCTGACGAGCTACCGGGCTGCTCTACCCCGCATCAATGAGCGCTATATAATACTCATAGTTTAAATTGATGCAACTATTTTTCATAAAGACATTTAGTCTATTATTTGAGGTGGTTTTGATCCATAATCAGGATTGTATAACGGGAGATTCATTTCCGTACGTTGTTGCCAATTCTCAAATGGACGATGGGTAACGTAAGCATAGTAGGGAGTAGCGGTTACATCCTTACTAATAAATTCTGGAGCTAATTTCATGATTCCTTTAGGTAGCTTTACAGAAAAAGATACTTCATGAGCATTCTGTGGAATTGGTTTTGTTATATCTAATCCATTAATTTGTAATCGTGCATGAGTATAATTATAGGACTTACCGTAAGTTCCATCATTAATAGGTTTATCAGCTTCAGCAGGCCACCTTCTGAGCGAAATTTCATATATTCCTTCTCGCTCTGACTCAATACGCCAGTGAGCAGATATTTCGCCAAATCCTTCCTTAACGTGTTTTTGATTCCAGGGGGTAAGCTGATCTGTAAGCCAGTCATGTGAGGATAGTTTTACTAAAGGGCATAGATCAGATCCAATGATAACATGACTTGTAATATGATGTTCTTTTGAAACATCATCCCAATAATCTTCATAAGCTTGCCTTAATTTTTTTACAATAATTGGATATTTTTTTGAAATATCGTTTTTTTGTTCAAAATCGTTCTTTAAATTATAAAGTTCAGTTCCATTAATAAGTCTCCATTCATCCGTCATAACAGCACTTTTCCGCCATTTTAAAGGTGTTAATATTCGTTGTGATTCAACAATTAATGTTCTTTCTGGAAGCTCTGTATCTGGTTTAGTTAAAAGTTCTTTCAAGCTAATACCATCAAATGAAATATCCGGGTTATCAAGTCCACATAAATCAATTAGTGTCGGAGTTATATCTATATGCGCTGTTAGTTTTGATATAGTTTTAACTTTAGCAAGGTTTGCATCCGGCCAACTAATAATGAATGGAACTCTGTGTCCTCCTTCATATTCTGAATTTTTTTTCCCTTTCATATTGAAGTTATAGCCAATATTCTTATTTTTTCTATTATCCCATTTAATTCCAGCTGATGTTCCATTGTCTGTCATGTAAATTAAGATTGTATTATTTTTCAAATTCTCGTCCTTTAGAAACGACAATAATTTACCCATATTATCATCTATATTAGTGATCATTCCGTAAAAGGGTACATTGGGCACACTTGGATTATTTTCATATAATCTAGTATAATTATTTGGACAGTAAAAAGGTCCATGCGGGGCGTTTGTCGAAATGTATGCAAAAAAAGGTTTATTTTTATTTTCTTTAATAAATTTTATCGCTTCATCAAACCAAATGTCTGTACAAAATCCATTAAATTTTTCATAAATTCCATTTTTTATATATGTGTCGTCAAAATAATCATTTCCCCAATAGTCAGGCGCTTGACCAACTCCTCCAGCAGAATGAATAACAACGTGTTTAAATCCTCTGTCTTGAGCTCTGTAAGGATAGTTATGACCTAAATGCCATTTTCCAAATATACCGGTTTTGTATCCGTTATTTGAAAGTATATCAGGTAATGTAATTTCTCTTTTTCTTAAAAGATTTCGTCCTTGAACTGTGTGCCAGACGCCAGTTCTATTGGAATACCTTCCTGTAAGCAGAGCGGCTCTTGTTGGAGAGCAAGTAGGATCAACGTGAAAATTATCTAATAAAATTGAATTATTTCTAAATTTGTCGATGTGAGGCGTTTTAATATGTTGATTTCCAGAAAATCCAAAGTCTCCAAACCCTTGATCATCTGTAATCACAAGGATTATATTTGGCATTTGAGCCCAAGATATATTGATAAGTAACGTAAAAATATAAATTATCAGAAGTTTCATACATTAAATTTACTAAGATGTTCAAATCTTGGTCAAGAAGTGAATACGTAAATTATTAGGAAATATTCATTAAAATAATTTTTTTTTAAAAAAATTAAAAATTAACCTTGCGATAAAANCAAACACACCATATGTTGTGTAACTTCATCGCAGAAGCGGAACATATTGTACTTTTTCACAAAAGTTATTAACAGCAAAAAAGTGCTGTTTTNTGGGCAAAANTTGTAAAAAAGTTAATAAAACGAAAGGTTATTAACAGCTATGAGTGATANATTATANAAAGAAAANTCGGATNCAGNNGNTTCNGCTNAGNAAAATGANACAAAACAAAATAAAAANAAGCCCATACAAGTTGTNAAAAGAAANGGTAANAGAGAATCTCTCGACTTAGAAAANATAAANAAAGTAATTACNTGGGCNGCNGAAGGTTTNGATAANGTNTCNGTTTCNCAAGTTGTNCTNAATGCAAATGTTCAACTNTGTGATCAAATTAAAACAGAAGATATNCANGAAGTAATAATTAAATCNGCAGCNGATTTAATTTCTGAGGANACNCCAGACTACCAATATTTAGCTGCTAGNCTTGCAATNTTNCACCTTANGAAAGAANGCATATGCNCANTTTGACCCTCCACATTTATTTTCACACGTAAAGAAAATGGTNGATGGNGGNTGGTANGATAAAGCACTTTTAGAAGATTTTGACGAAAAAGATTTTNATAAGATGAANGATTTTATCCGTCATTCTAGAGACCTTACNTTTAGNTATTCAGCTGTTAAACAATTGCAAGGAAAATATCTTGTTCANGATAGGGTNACNGGACAAATNTTTGAAAGCGCCCAATTTTTNTATGTTTTNGTNGCTGCTTCATTATTTGCTCATTATCCAAAAACTTCCAGAATGAGATATATTGAGCGNTTTTATNATGCTATNTCAACATTTAAAATTTCNTTACCNACNCCAATAATGGCNGGTATNAGGACNCCAACTCGNCAGTTTTCNTCATGTGTNTTGATTGAAAGNGGNGATAGCCTNAANTCTGTTTGNGCCTCNTCGAGTGCNATAATCAANTACGTNAGTCAAAGAGCTGGAATNGGTATNAATGCTGGACGAATAAGAGCGATTGGNAGTTCNATTAGAAATGGAGAAGCATTTCATACNGGNTGNATTCCATTTTATAAACATTTTCAAACAGCNGTNAAGAGTTGTTCACAAGGNGGTGTNCGNGGAGGAGCNGCAACNTTNTATTACCCTATTTGGCACTTGGAGGTAGAGGATTTATTGGTTTTAAAAAATAANAAAGGAGTTGAAGAAAATAGGGTAAGNCACTTGGATTANGGGGTTCAATTTAACAAGCTAATGTATACAAGATTGATAAAAAATGAAGAAATAACCTTATTTAGCCCATCTGATGTTCCAGGTCTTTATGATGCNTTTTTTGCAGATCAAGAGNTGTTTGAAAAGCTTTATGTTCANTATGAAGACGATCCTTCNATNAGAAAGAAAAAAATAAAAGCTATAGAATTATTTGGTATNTTTGCNCAAGANAGAGCAAGTACAGGTCGAGTNTATCTTCAAAATGTTGATCATTGTAATACGCATAGTCCATTNGANCCAAANGTNGCACCAGTNAGAATGAGTAACCTTTGTTTAGAAATCGCATTACCAACAAAGCCTTTAAATGATATAAACGACGAAANAGGTGAAATTGCANTATGTACATTGTCNGCAATTAACTTNGGAACTCTTGATTCNCTTGATGAAATGGAAGANNTATCAGATTTAGCCGTNCGNGCANTNGATAGTTTNTTAGATTATCAAGGCTATCCTATNCCTGCNGCTAAAAANGCTTCACTTGGACGAAGGACNCTNGGNATTGGAGTAATAAATTTTGCTTATTATTTNGCNAAAAATAANGTTCGNTATTCAGANGGTTCTGCCAAAGCTCTTACNCATCNAACATTTGAAGCTCTTCAATATTATTTGATGAAGGCCTCAGCAAATTTAGCAAAGGAATTTGGACCATGTCCATTATTTGAAGAAACTACATATTCAAAAGGGATAATGCCAATTGATACTTACAAGAAAGANATAGACGATGTATGTAACGAACCTTTAAAGCTNGATTGGGATGAATTGAAAAAATTAATCAACAAGTATGGAATGAGAAATTCAACTTTGACAGCGTTAATGCCATCAGAAACTTCGTCACAAATTTCAAATGCTACTAATGGAATCGAACCTCCCAGAGGATTAGTGAGTATTAAGCAAAGTAANGATGGAGTNTTNAAACAAGTNGTACCAGAATTTAACCGGTTAAANAGTCAATANGAATTGCTTTGGGATATTCCAAACAACAAAGGTTATTTGGAATTAGTTGGAATTATGCAGAAATTTGTNGATCAAACTATCTCTGCAAATACTAATTACGATCCTTCNAAATATCCNGAAGGAAAAGTTCCTGTTAGAGATATTCTAAAAGATATTGTAATGGCTTATAAGCTTGGGGTGAAAACATTATACTACCATAATACGCGCGATGGNGCTTCTGATGNACAGGGTGACATTGCCAAAGATGATGGNGGTTGNGATGGCGGTGGTTGTAAAATATAAAAATTGAGAACTAAGGAGANTNAATAATGGCATATTCAACATTTAGACAGGAACAAAATGACACTTTACTAGAACCNATGTTTATGGGNAANAGCGTAAACGTTGCGCGATACGATCAGCAAAAGCATCCAATTTTTGAGCAATTAATTGAAAAACAACTTTCCTTCTTCTGGCGACCTGAAGAGATCGACGTTTCTAAAGATAGAGCTGATTGGCAAAACTTGAGCGAAGCTGAAAAACATATTTTTATTTCAAATCTTAAGTACCAAACTTTGTTAGATTCTGTAGCTGCACGAAGTGTAAGTGTTTGTTTGTTACCTATGGTATCTATTCCAGAATTAGAAACTTGGATTGAAACATGGGCTTTCTCAGAAACCATTCATTCAAGATCATACACTCATATTATTAGAAATCTATTTTCAAATCCTGGTGAAGTTTTTGACGATATTGTGATTAATGAAAATATTATTAATAGAGCTTCAAAGATAGCCGTATATTTTGACGATATTATTACAATGTCTCACATTCATAATATTATGGGAGAGGGAACATACGAAGTCGAAGGTAAGACTTACGATGTGAACCCTCACAACATCAAATGTAAACTGTATCTTGCAACTTGCGCCATAAATGCTCTTGAAGCAATTCGTTTTTATGTATCATTTGCTTGTTCTTTCGCGTTTGCTGAAAGACAATTACTTGAAGGTAACGCTAAAATAATTAAATTAATTGCTCGAGACGAAGCTCTTCATTTAACAGGAACACAACACATGTTAAATTTATGGGCGGATGGAAAAGATGACCCAGAAATGGCNAGNGTNGTNGAAGAAATGAAAGAAGAAGGGAAGCAATTATTTTTAAGCGTTGTTGAAGANGAGAAAGCTTGGGCAGATTATTTATTNAAGGATGGATCNATGCTTGGNNTNAATGCNGATATTCTNAANCAATATGTCGAATATATGGCTAATTTAAGGTTAACNGCATTGCAATACAAGCCACCCTTCGAAATAAAAAGTAATCCGCTTCCATGGATGAACTCATATTTGGAAAGTGATAACGTGCAAGTTGCGCCGCAAGAAGCAGAAATTTCGTCCTATTTAGTTGGTCAAGTTGATGCTTCTGTTGATAGTAGTGATTTTGAAGGTATGGATTTGTAATAAATGAGACATAGAGTATATGTCAATGAGCAGTTACAGCCTGCAGAATTTGATGATGCTGTTGATTACACAATTCTTGATGCCTTAGGCCGNGCAAACATTGACTATGAAAGTCACTGCTGCATGGGGTGGTGNGGAACATGTCGTGTAGTTTTAGTAAGCGGTCAAGTTCGGTATCCTGGCGGAAAGCCNCTTGGTTATATTCGTGATGGTGAAATTTTACCTTGCTGTTGTGTTCCAACATCAGATATTGAGATAAGGACACTTTTTTAGACTAAAATTTAATTAATATATTTCCGTTACTCCAATACATACGCTAAATTAACAAAAATAAGTAAGTGAGAATTNTATGAATGTTTTATTAGTCGGAGATATTGTAGGGAAACCTGGAAGGACTGCATTTACCAAAATTGTTCGTCAACTTCGTGATTCTGGTGAGGCAGACTTTGTTATAGCTAATGCTGAAAATTCAGCATCAGGCAGAGGTCCAACACCAGAAATAGCAAATGCGATTTTAGACGCCGGAGCTGATGTAATTATATTGGGAGATCATGCTTGGGATAGTCGAGAGATGGTTGAGGGAATAGATTTGGAAGAGAGAATAATTCGTCCAGCGAATTTTTCAAAATTTGCACCAGGAAAAGGATGGGTAAGGGTNAATACTCCTTTTGGTGANATTGTAGTAATTCAATTTATTGGACGTGTTTTTATGCAACCAAATCAAATGTGTCCTTTTGAAACAGCCGATAAATTACTTAACGGAGAATTAATNAANGATAAGNTCATTTTTGTGGATATTCATGCNGAGGCTTCTTCTGAAAAAATGGCATTTGGACGNTATCTTGANGGAAGAGTATCATCNGTAACCGGAACACATACTCATTGTCAAACGTCTGATGCAAGAATCTTTCAGAATGGAACAGCTTTTATGACTGATCTGGGAATGACAGGTCCTCAAGATTCAGTATTAGGACGAAATGTTGATGCAGTAACAAAAAAATTCATAACTGGATTGCCAGGTAGATTTGAAGTTGCTGAAAATGATGTGGCTCTTGAGGGAGCTATTGTAAATGTCGATCAACAAACAGGAATCGCAAATTCAATTAAATCAATAAGAATAAAAATTTAGATGTTAAAAAATAAAAATCACTACGCTAATGATTCTATCACTGTTACCGAGCTCAATAAATGCGTTAGACAAATAATTGAAAATAATATAGGAGATTTGTGGGTTCATGGTGAAATCTCAAAGCTCACACTTCATTCAAGTGGCCATTGGTATTTTACTTTAAAGGATGACAAGGCAGCAGTTGCATGCGCAATGTTTCAAAGAGACAATATAAATGTAACCTTTAAATTAAAAGATGGCCAAAAAGTTTTTGTTTTTGCCCGACCATCTCTCTACGAGATTTCTGGAAGATACCAATTAATTGTTTTAAAAATGGAAGAAGCGGGAAAAGGGGATCTTCAAAAGAAATTTGAATTATTGAAAAATAAATTAAATAATGAGGGTTTGTTTGATGCTATTCACAAAAAAAATCTTCCTTATCTTCCAAAAAAAATTGGAGTAATTAC
Source organism: Kiritimatiellaceae bacterium (assembly GCA_002712105.1). Lineage (GTDB taxonomy): Bacteria > Verrucomicrobiota > Kiritimatiellia > Kiritimatiellales > Pontiellaceae > Pontiella. The sequence continues at coordinate 28,405 of PASA01000029.1, read as the reverse complement.
TTCTCCAACAGGAGCAGCTATTAAAGATATTATTAACGTAGTTTTACGAAGATATCCAAACATGAATATCTTGCTAGCCCCAACGATTGTGCAAGGAGAACATGCAGCAAAAAGTATTGTAAATGCAATAAAGTATATGAATACTCGCTCAGATTTAGATGTGTTAATTGTTGGGAGAGGCGGCGGAAGCCAAGAGGATTTATGGGCATTTAATGAAGAAGAAGTAGCTAGGGAGATATTTTTATCAAAGATACCTATAATATCTGCAGTTGGTCACGAAATTGATTTTACTATTTCAGATTTTGTTGCTGATGTTCGGGCGCCCACTCCATCTGCGGCCGCTGAATTAGCTGTTCCNGAAAAATCTTATGTAATAAATAAGTTAAAATCTTTAGATAATCTAATGAATAAAGTTATGATGATTCATTATAATGAAAAAAAAATNAGTTTAAATGAACTTGCNTACCATCCAATATTTCATGAGCCTAAACATATTGTTTTACTGTTAAAAGAAAGAATNTCAACTGCTCATAACAAGATTGTAAATAATCTTAATAAAGAAAAAGCGTTAATCAAAGAAAAATTGAATGAAGCAAAATTTAAANAATCTCAAGCTTTGGAAAGAAAAATTAGGATTACTCAACAACAAGTTGATGATTATGATAGAAGGATAAAAGCAATTATTGAAAANTCATTTGTGAATAATAATAATAGGGTAAGNATTGCAAAAAANCAGCTAAGAGCATTGAGTCCAAAATCGGTTATTAATAGAGGATATTCTATATCAACNGATGAAACAGGCGGAGTAATTACCTCAGTAAAAAACGTAAAAAAAGGGCAAGGTATTATAACNATACTNAAAGATGGAAAAATTTCATCTGTAATAAAAGANAAAAATAAATAGGAGAAAAAATGCCAGAAAAAGAATCATTTGAAAAGTCATTGGAGAAATTAGAGGATCTTGTTGAAAAAATGGAAAGNGGTGAGTTAAATCTNGAAGAGATGATAAAATCTTTTGAGGAAGGNTCNAAGCTTGTGGAAAAATGTTCAGAAAAACTAAATCAAGTTGAACAAAAAATTGAAAAGCTTATTAAAAATAAAGACGGATTTTCCGAAGAGCCATTTATAATTGATGAATAAAAAAAATAATAGTCGTCTTATCGCATCTAAAATCATAGCAGATTGGATAGAAAAGGAGTTTTTTCCTGAAAAAGAATTTTATAAGCTTCANGTCGACAGGGGATTTATTATTGAAGTTGTACAGGGCTGTATAAAAAATTATGCAATTCTTAAATGGTTATTAAATAAGTGGACATCAAAATTNCCCTCCACTTATTCTCAAGCAGTAATTTATGTAGGTTTTTATCAAATTCTTTTCATGAAAAATGTTGAAGATTATGCCGCTATAAATGAAACAGTTGAAGCGGCGAAATTTCAATCAGATGGGTTAGGAGCCGCTAAATTAGTAAANGCATTATTAAGAAGGTGTCAAAGAGAAGTAAGAGAAGTAAGAGTCGAGTTGTTTAATCAAGAGATATCTCTACAATTATCTCATCCTAGTGATTTGTTTGATAAATGGGTTAAAAATTTTGGTAAGCAAAAAGCAATTGACCTAGCAAAATGGAATAATTTGCCTCCTCAAACATTTTTACGAATAAATCAAACAAAAATTAAAGTGGATGATTTTATCAAAGAACTCAATGAGAGAGAAATTAAAGTAAATATCTATAATTCATCTAGAAAAGAAATTTTTGTAATTTTACCAAGAGGNGTTTCAGTTTCTTCCATACCAGGCTATCATGANGGANACTTTGTTGTTCAGGATCCAGCAACGATTCATGCTGTAAATTTATTAAATCCAAAAAAAAATGAAAAAATTTTAGATGCCTGTTCTTCGCCGGGGGGAAAAGCAATGTTGATTGCAGAGCGAATGGTTGAAGCAAAAAACTTGACGTTAATGGAAATTCATGAGGATAGAATTCCTCGATTAAAAGAAAATTTAAAAAGATGTAAGCTAAATAACATAACTGTTGTTAAAGGAGATGCAAGATCTCCTAAAAATGTGTTGTCAGAAATGTACGATGGAATTTTATGTGACGTACCATGTAGCAATTCAGGTGTTTTGCAAAGACGAGCCGATGCCCGATGGAGAATAGGAAAAGAGCGGATTAAAAAACTAAATATATTGCAAAATCAAATTTTAGATGGTTGCTCTAAAATGCTTTTACCTAATGGAAGATTAGTTTACAGCACATGCTCACTAGAAAATGAAGAAAACGAAAACCTTATTGGTAATTGGATTAAACATAATTCTGAATTTTACGTTGAAGATAGTATTAGTATTTTCCCTCCAGATTCAAAAACGGATGGCGCTTATGCAGCTTTAATTCGTCGTTGTTAATCAATTATCTTTAGTTAATTTAATTTATCTATTATTTTTAAAAATTATGGATTTTAAAAATCATTTAAATGAAGAGCAATTAATGGCTGTTCGTGCACCGGATGGCCCATCTTTGGTTATTGCCGCCGCAGGAACGGGAAAAACTAGAACTTTAATTTACAGGCTTGCGTGGCTAGTATCAGAAAAGAGTATTAATCCTTCTGAAGTTTTATTATTAACATTTACTAATAAGGCTGCTGATGAAATGTTATCAAGAGCAGAAGAATTAGTTAATAAGCAATTTAATAAAGGATTCAGTGGAACTTTTCACTCTTTTTCAAATCGTATTTTAAGACAACATGCAGAACANATNGGGTTNANTCGAGATTTCTCTATTTTAGATNGTGATGACGCAAAAAAATTAATGCGAAGNTGNATAGATGAATTAGGAATGGATAAAAAAAGTTTTCCAAAGCCTGAGGTNTTGTTGAATTTATTTGGTGTTGTAAGTGGACAGCAAGGAGATTTGGNNAGCGCTGTCGAGAAGAGATTTGAATATGCTGATGTTACATCAGAAGATATTATTAAAACACATGATCTTTATGCTGANAAAAAATTAGCTGCNAATGCTATGGATTTTGANGATTTATTANTTTTTACNTATAAATTATTTAATAATAACGAAAAAGTTTTATCTTTTTATCAAAGAAATTTTAAATATGTATTAGTTGACGAATATCAAGACACAAATCTACTTCAAGCAGCAATTGTAAACCTTTTGGTTAATGAACATNNAAATTTAATGGTCGTNGGAGATGATTTTCAAAGTATTTATTCATGGCGAGGAGCGGATTTTAGAAATTTTCTAGAATTCGAAAAAACTTTCGCAAANGCACATACTTATAAACTACAAATAAATTATCGAAGTACTCCCGAAATTCTTAATGTAGCAAATTCTGTTATNGCAGGTAATCTAGATCAATTTCAAAAAGAATTATCAGCTGTAAGAGATACTGGNNTNCAACCGAAGTTNGTAGAAGTAAGAGATGGNTCAACTCAGGCNCGATTTATTATTGAATCAATAAATGATTTACGTCGCGANGGAATAAANCCNTCGGATTGTTGTGTTCTTTATCGTTCACATTTTCATGCGATGGAATTACAAATGGAACTTGCAAGAGAGCAAGTTCCTTATGTGGTAACATCTGGTGTTCGTTTTTTTGAACAAGCTCACATNAAAGATGTNTGTTGTTTGTTGCGATTAATACACAANCCGTCAGACTGGCTTGCATTTCAAAGGCTTATGGAGCTTTTTCCAAAAATTGGATCTAAAACTGCACAAAAATTATTNAAATCATTTGAAGGTCGTGTAAATTTACTNCATGANGANACAGTTCAATCATTAAAAGGNATGATGCCAAGNATTGCTGCAGATATTTGGGAAAATNTNATNCCAATNTTTAANTCCTATCGTTCNGAAAGTTTAGAATCTGATCCNGGNGAGGTAATCCATAGGTTTAATAAAATATTTTATAAGAATTATATGGAAGAAACTTTTGANAACCANAANTTTAGAGGAGAGGATATTGACGGANTAATTGATTTTACTACTAAATTCAACTCNGTTGAATCATTTCTTGCTGAAGTAGCTTTNCTTACAAACTTAGATACTGATGCAGCTGCTCAAGCTGAACAAACAGAAGATGAAAGAATNCTNCGGTTAAGTACAGTNCACCAAGCNAAAGGNTTAGANTGGAAAGTTGTATATATTTTGTTTGTAAATGAAGAAATGTTTCCAAGTAAAAAAACTNTAGAAGANCAAGGTGACGCAGAAGAACGCCGATTATTTTATGTTGCTGTAACTCGAGCAGAAGANATGCTTTTTTTGCTTACNCCAATGGTGAGAAGACAAAGAGATGGAGGTATAATATTTCTTGATNCATCAAGNTTTGTTGAGGAAATTCCTGATGAATANTTNTTGAAAGAAAAAGGATTTTTTTAATACNAANTAAAAATTGAAATAGGAAAATTAAAATGAATTTATCATTAAAAATGTACGGTACNCCAATCTTGAGAGANAAAGCAGTTGAAGTTACTTTATTCAATTNNGATTTAAAAACTCTTGCAGATGAAATGTTTAAANTTATGTACGAAGCANGAGGTATTGGCTTGGCAGCAGAACAAATTGGAAGAAAAGAAAGAATNTTTGTTATTGATATACCTCCAACAAGCGATTTAGACCAAAATGGTCAAAGAGAAAATCCTGAAGTTAAATTACCAGAAGTNTTTGTTAATCCAAAAATTATTTCACATTCAGAATCTGTCCAAAAAGGNATTGAAGGNTGTTTAAGTTTNCCTGGNATTACAGCCGAGGTTGATAGATGGTATGANGTNTCAGCAGAGTACCANAATTTGAATGGCAATAAAAAAATTATTAATGCAAAAGGGCTTTTNGCTAGAGCNATNCANCATGAGTTAGATCATCTAAATGGNGTGTTATTTATTGATAAAATTTCTCCTGTTAAGAAGATATTGCTNGATGGAAAACTTAAAAAGTTACTTAAGGAAACAAAGAAAACCATTTAATTTTTGTTCTNATCATTTTACAAGANTATTGACACATTNATTACATGTAAGTACGTTTTACNTAGTTTTCATTTTTTCAAGGAGTTGCTATGAACGATTTTGATTTTGCGATTAAAAATTTCACAACTGCGTCTGGTTCAAAGATAAAATATTATAGTCTAAATGCATTAGAAAATAATGGTTACGGNGATTTTTCTAAAATGCCNAAATCNGTNAAGATTCTNCTTGAGTCATTGATTAGAATGCANTCTCATCCTGCATATACATCGCAACATGTTGAATTACTNTCGAAATGGACNCCNGATGNAAAAAANGATGANATNCCNTATATGCCAGCAAGAGTNTTATTACAAGATTTTACTGGCGTACCATGTGTTGTAGATTTAGCAGCNCTNAGATCNGCAATGGAAAAAGCNNATANGNCTGCTTCTNGAATNGANCCNTTAATNCCNGTTGATTTAGTAATTGATCATTCNGTTCANTTAGATGCNGCAGGAAANGCTATGTCTTTTAANGTAAANGTGGACCGAGAGTTTGAAAGAAATGAAGAGAGGTATAAATTTCTTAAATGGGGTCAGCAAGCATTTGATAAGTTAAGAGTTTTGCCTCCAGGTTTAGGTATATGCCATCAAGTAAATATGGAGTATTTAGCATCTTGTGTAATGTTAGATGATAATGGAGTAGCATATCCAGATACTTTAGTTGGTACCGATTCCCACACTACAACAATTAATTGTATGGGTGTTCTAGGATGGGGAGTTGGAGGAATAGAAGCCGAGGCTGCAATGCTTGGACAGCCAATACCGATTCTAACTCCTGAAGTTGTTGGATTTAAATTAACAGGGTCATTAAGAGCGGGTGTAACTGCAACAGATTTAGCATTAACAGTTACAAAAATGTTAAGAGAATTAGGCGTTGTAGGAAAGTTTGTGGAGTTTTATGGTGAAGGAGCCGCTAATTTATCTTTAGCAGATAGATGTCCGGTAGCAAATATGAGCCCTGAATACGGTGCTACAATGGGTTTTTTTGCAGTTGATGAGAAAACCATAGAGTATTTAAAAGAAACAGGTCGCTCTGAAGAGCAATGTGAATTAGTAGAATTATATTGTAAACTACAAGGTTTATGGGGTTTTGATGATGAACCTAACTTTAATGAAAAATTAGAATTGTCATTAAATGACGTTGAAGCTGTTGTAGCAGGGCCAAACAAACCACATCAAAAATTGCCATTATCTGTGTTGAAAGAAGAGTTCCAAAAAGATTTTAGTCCATCCGAAAAGGATGTATCTTACAATAATCAAGAGGTTTTCAAAGATGGTTCAGTTGTTATTGCTTCAATAACTAGTTGTACTAATACATCTAACCCAAGCCTTGTAATGGGTGCTGGACTTGTTGCTAAGAAAGCAGTTGAAAAGGGATTAACGATACCATCTTATGTAAAAACTTCTCTTGCTCCTGGTTCACAAGTTGCAACAGAATATCTCGAGGAATCTGGATTGTTAACCCCACTTGAAACTTTAGGGTTCAATGTTGCCGCCTATGGTTGTGCAACATGCATTGGAAATAGTGGACCATTAGATGAATCAATAGAGAAAGCTATTAAAGAAAATGATATGACGGTTGCTGCAGTACTATCAGGAAATAGGAACTTTGAAGGAAGAGTTCATCCTTTAACAAAAGCAAATTATTTAGCTTCTCCTCCCCTCGTAATTGCATACGCATTAGCAGGTACAGTGAATATTGATCTGGAAAATGAACCTCTTGGAAAAGATGTATCTGGTAATGATGTTTATTTGAAAGATATCTGGTTTACTTCAAAAGAACTCTTAGATGCAACGAAAATATCCGCAAACTCAGACTACTATAAGGATATTTATTCAGATGTATTTAACGCCAATGACCAATGGAATGCATTACCGATTTCTGGAGGAGAGACATTTACATGGGATGATTACTCAACATACATTAGAGAACCATCTTTTTTTAGTGGATGCGAACTTCCGGCAAAAGATTTAATGGATATTAAAAATGCTGCTGTATTGGGATATTTTGGAGACTTTATTACAACCGATCATATTTCCCCTGCTGGTGTGATTCCCGAAGAAAATCCTACAACTCCTTACTTGTTAAAAAGAGGGGTTGATAAAAAAGATTTTAATAGCTTTGGGTCTCGTCGAGGTAATCATGAGGTAATGATGCGCGGAACATTTGGCAATATAAGAATTAAAAATAAGTTGGTTAGTAGAGAAGGTGGTTTTACAGTTAAGGATGGTGATATAATGCCTTTTTACACGGCGGCTATGAAATATCAAGAAGAGAATACTCCATTGGTAATTTTGGCAGGTAAAATGTATGGAGCTGGATCTTCCAGAGATTGGGCCGCAAAAGGAACTAAGCTACAGGGAGTAAAAGCAGTGATAGCCGAAAGCTTTGAAAGAATTCATCGTTCAAATTTAGTTGGCATGGGAGTTATTCCCTGTGAATTTATTGATGGACAAACAGCGGAAAATTTAGGTTTATCTGGTCAAGAAAAATTTACAATACTCGGTATTGCAGAAAATTTTTCTCCGGGGAAGATTTTAACAGTAAAAGCAGATGACATAGTTTTTAATGTAAAAGCAAGAGTAGACACGCCACTAGAAATTGATTATTTGAAAAACGGTGGAGTGTTAAATTATGTCCTTAGAAATTTTATTGATGAGGTATAAATAACTTTTATTTGTGCTTTTTTATTTTATTAGTGTTGATGCAGTATCCAGCTGTAAAAGGTTAGTATGTTTCGCTTTTACTTGTCCGCCACCAATGTAACAAACCATATCATCGGGAAGTAGAACACCTTCATCTAAAAGCATAGAAACAGTTTTTTTTACTAAAGCAGCACATTGTTTAGGGACATCAATACATTCAGCATATACTCCATAGGAAAGAGAAAGTTCTTTTACTACTCTTGGTGTACCAGAATAAGCTACAATTGGAGTTCGTCCTCGATAGGAAGAACAAATTTGTGCAGTATCTCCAGAAACAGTACTTGTTATAATTACTTTTGCATCAAGTTCACATGCCAACTGAACTCCTGCTTTGGAAATAAAATTCCTAGACATCAAGCTAGCGTTTTGTTTAAACACCGGAAGAAGTCCATCTAAAGTTCCACGTTCCGCCTCCACTTTTTGAGCAATTTTTGACATAGTTTCTACCGCTTCAACTGCATAGTTTCCATATGCGGTTTCACCGCTTAACATTAGCGCATCAGTGCCATCATAAATAGCATTCGCGACATCAGATACTTCTGCTCTAGTAGGTCTTGGATTGTCTATCATGGAGTGAAGCATTTGTGTTGCTGTTATTACTGGCTTAACTCTTTTAATTGCAGTTTGAATCATCATTTTTTGAAGATTTGGAACATCTTCTGCCGGCACTTCGATTCCAAGGTCTCCTCGAGCAACCATAATCCCATAAGTTCCATCAAGAATAGATTCTAAATTATTTATACCTTCTTGATTCTCAATTTTAGCAATAATTTTAATTGGGGAATTATTTTCATCCAAAATTTTCTGAACAGCCATAACATCTTGAATATTTCGAACAAATGAATGGGCAATAAATTCCACTTCGTTTTTTGCTGCCCAATTGATAAATTCGGCATCTTTTTTTGTGAGAGAAGGCATTTCAAGATTAACACCGGGAACATTCACACTTTTCTTATTTTTAATTTCCCCATTATTTGTAGCGGTACAAATAAGTTGATTATTTTTTTTGGAATCAACAGTTAAATGAATTTCACCATCGTCAATTAAAAGGTCGCTTCCAACGGGTACTTCATTTATAAAATTTTCATAATTTACCATAAATCCAAATTTTGGATTTTCCGATACAGAGACAGTAAGCTGCTGCCCTTTAGACACTTTGAATGAACTTTCAAGATCACATATCCTAACTTCAGGACCTTTTGTATCAATCAATATTCCAATACGGTTAGAGACAGACCGTATGTTTTTAATTATATGATTTGCATCATCAATTTCAATATGAGCAGTATTTAATCTGGCAACATTCATACCTGCATCAAATAACGATTTTACAAAATCTTTTTCACACTTGTTATGAGCTATGGTACATACGATTTTTGTTTGTTTTTTATACATAATTTTTCCGACTAATGTTTAAAAATTACATGATTTGATCTACTTGTTCTAGATTTTTAAGTGAATAGTTGCAATAAGATTAAAAGGGCAATGTTGACCAAAATAAATTTAAATGATAAGTGTATTTCATTAATAAGGATTAATAAGTGAATGTAAGTTTGTTAGATATTTTTTTAGGTGTGATAATATTATTTTTTGGTTTTATTGGCTTTAAAAAAGGTTTTGCAAAACAGCTTTCAACATTTCTTACTTTTTTACTCACTGTATTGTTAATTTATTATGTCTATCCAATTTTTTTAGAATTTTTAGCAAATACATTTCCGGTACTTGATAAAAATGCCACTCTCGGAATTGGAATTATTACATTAATTTTGTTATCTATTGGATTATTTGTAATAATTAATCAAATACTTTCAACTGGAATAGCTTCGAATATTTCAGAAAATACAAACAAGTGGTTTGGTTCCTTGTTCGGGATGTTGAGGGGTCTATTATTATTGATAATTATTCTTAGTGTGGCTATTCAGATAAATGAAAAAAATGTAGGAAAGTGGATTGAAGACAAATCGATAAGTGGAAAATGGTTTATAAAAAATTTTTATAAAGAAATTAAACATCATATAGATAAAGACAATATTGAAGACAAAATTAAAAACTTAAATGAACGAGTAGAGTGGCCTGATCCTGTTGAAATAATAAATCAGTAGTTCTGATAAATTAAATTATTATGTCACCTAAATAAATGTTAAATGGCAATTCCAAAAGAAATTATAGAAGAAGTTCGTTCGCGATGCGATATCGTTGATCTTGTCTCGTCTTATCTCCCTGAATTAAGAAAACGAGGAGCTACATATAAATGTTGTTGTCCGTTTCATAATGAAAAAACTCCATCGTTTACAGTAAATCAGGAAAGACAAATCTACCATTGTTTTGGCTGTGGAGCTAATGGAGATGTATTTAGTTTTGTTCAAGAATATGANAAATTAGATTTTTTNAGCGCNGTTCAATTTTTAGCTGATCGAACNGGNGTTAAAATAANTTACGATAACAATGATAATAAAAATAAAGANNGTAAAGATACNTTACTTAATATNAANAGTNATGCTGCTAATTTTTTTCATAAAAATTTATTTAATAGTGATTCCGGAAAATTATGTAGGGAGTATCTGAAAAAAAGGTCTTTGACAGATGANGTATTAAAAGAATTTCAAATCGGNTTTTCNCCANATGGATGGGAAGAATTATTATCAANAGCATTAAAAAAAGGATATAAATCAGAAGNNATTGAAAAAGCAGGTCTTGTNGTTAAAAGTAAGCGTTCNGGAAAANTTAAATANTATGATAGATTTNGAAATCGTNTGATGTTTCCGATATGTGATTCATTNGGTNGAGTNATAGGATTTTCNGGTAGAATTCTTGATGATAAAAGAAAAGAGGCTAAATATGTAAATAGCCCAGAAACATTAATTTTNCANAAAAGCTCTGTNTTATTTGCCTTTNANAAGGCNCGAAAAGAAATTGTTGAAAAAAAATTAGCAATNGTTGTTGAAGGACAAATAGACGCAATACGNTGTCATACTGTTGGGATTAAAAATGTTGTAGCCTCTCAAGGAACAGCATTNACTGTTCAGCATGCAAAATTAATAAAAAGATATGCTGACGAAGTTGTATTGATTTTTGATTCAGATACTGCAGGAGTAAGCGCTGCTCTTTCTACATCNAAATTATTTCTTGAAAACGAATTAAGNGTTAGGGTTGCAACACTTCCNAATGGGGAAGATCCAGATTCATTAATTTTAAAACANGGTGCTAATATTTTTAAAAAAGAAATTAATGATGCATTACCTGCATTAAATTTTCTAATTAAGACAATTGAAAATNAAGAAGACCAAANNACTGTTGTTGGAAGAAAGAGAATGAGAAATCAAATTATGGATTTCATTAACAGATGNCCNTCGGAATCTTGGAANGANGAAATGATTAAAGAGGCTTCAGGAATNATTAATATATCAGTNAGAGCTTTAATCAAAGACTTGGATGCNATTAACGAAAAAAATATTNCTAATAAAAATAATCAAAATCTTCATCTTGTAAATCAAGACGGATCGCTTTATCCCTTGGAAGAGTTAGATCTACTTTCNTANGCCATTCATTATAACGAAAATGTTAAAAGTCTAGTTTCTGATTATTTGCCGATGAGTCTTATTAAGAATAAAGAATGTAAAANATTAATAAAAAAAGTAATTAATNTTNCCCCAAANGACATTGAGGNAAATTTAAATGATCTTTCNGAAGATGAGAGAAATTGTTATACATCAGCAGCAGCAATTATTAAGAAATTNGATGATGACTATTCTCCTGATAGAGCAGTTAAAGAATATATNAAAAAANTATGGCTTAACTANTTANGAAATGAATATTCAAATAATAAAAATTTTGAAAAACGTTCTCAAATNACAAAAGATGCTAATTTATTAAAGNCAAATTGGGCAGAGGGAAAAAAAATTATAGTAAAATTACTAGAGGATATGTAATGTGTAGAACTAAATTTTGGAGCGCTTAGGCTATGATGACATCGAATGAAATTAGAAAATCATTCTTAGATTTTTTCGAATCAAAAAAACANTCTATTGTTTCAAGCTCTCCAGTTGTGTTGCCAACTGATCCAACGTTATTATTCACAAACGCTGGAATGAATCAATTTAANGANNTCTTCTTAGGTACGCGNGATTCCACAGATAAACGAATTGCAAATACTCAAAAATGCATTCGTGTTTCTGGAAAACACAATGACTTGGAGGAAGTTGGAGTTGATACGTATCACCATACATTTTTTGAAATGCTNGGAAANTGGTCCTTTGGTGATTATTANAAAAAAGANGCTATTTCTTGGGCNTGGGAATTAATNACAGAAATNTGGGGACTTAAAAAAGAACGAATTTGGGTNACTGTTTATAATACNGACGATGAAGCATTTAANTTNTGGAAAGAGTCAACTGATATNAATCCATCACGAATCCTGCGNTTCGATGAGAAAGANAATTTTTGGGAAATGGGAGAAACGGGTCCATGCGGACCATGTTCGGAGATTCACTATGATTTAACNCCAAATGCAACCGCCACCCCCGANATGGTGAANGCAGATATTCCAGAAGTAATNGAAATTTGGAATTTAGTTTTTATNCAGTTTAATNGAAGATCAGATGGATCGTTAGAAGAATTATCTGCNAAGCANGTTGANACAGGNATGGGTTTTGAAAGAATATGTGCCGTCTTACAAAATAAAAAATCNAATTATGACACAGANATTTTTGTTCCTATCTTAACTNATATTTCTGAACTTTCTNGAAAATCATACGAAGGAGAAGATGCGATTGCTATGAGAGTAATTGCCGATCACATAAGAACNCTTTCAATTGCTATNGCNGATGGAGTTATNCCATCNAATGAAGGAAGNGGATATGTGCTTCGTAGATTATTACGAAGAGCGGTTAGGTATGGCCGAACATTAGGGTTTANTGAACCGTTCCTTTGCAAATTATTTCCAATTATAGAAGATCAANTCGGATCTACTTTCANCGAATTAAAAAATCAAAGNGAAANNATTANAAGAACATTAACGGCTGAAGAAGAATCTTTTTCAAAAACACTTGATCGAGGAATTACACTTTTTGATGCTGTTTCCGATTCATTATCACAAGGTGAGNTATTCCCAGGACATGAAGCCTTTATGTTATATGACACATTTGGCTTCCCTTTGGATCTAACAGTATTAATGGCANGTGAAAAGGGNTTACTTGTTGANGAAGAAGAGTTTAATAATTTAATGGATGAACAACGNCAACGTGCNCGNTCTTCGCGGTCAACTGACGTTCATAATGTTCAAATGGATTTAATATCAGATTTAGTTGCAAAGAAAACGNATTCANCATTTGTCGGCTATGAAAAAACGCATTGTAAAACAGAAATTTTATCAATAATTGATTGCAATACAATTCTCCTNAAAGAAACACCTTTTTATTCTGAAGGNGGAGGTCAAGTGGGAGATCAAGGAATNATNAAAGGTGATGGATTTATTTTNGATGTTACAGATACTCAAAAAGTAGCTGAAGGAATTATTCTACATATTGGAGAAATTTCATTGGGNGAGCCTAAAGAAAATATGGAGGTTATTGCAGAGGTAGATCGTTANCGTAGAGGACAAATAAGAAGAAGTCATACGGCAACACATTTACTTAATNCCGCTTTAAGACAGATAGTTGATCCATCTATTAAACANGCTGGATCATTAGTGACCCCCGAACGACTAAGATTTGATTTTAATTATTATGAAGCAATTCCAAAGGAATTATTATACCAAATTGAACAAGTGGTTAATCATGAAATCATGAGAAATGTTTTAATAGAAACTAATGAAATGTCGCTNGAATCTGTAAAACAAGACTCAAATATTCAAGCAGTATTTGATGATAAATATGGAGATATTGTCCGAGTAGTTTCGATTGGAGAATTNAGCGNNGAGCTTTGTGGAGGAACACATGTAGGCATGACAGGAGATATTGGTACATTTCGCATAATTTCAGAAAGTTCTGTTGCAGCCGGAGTTCGTCGTATTGAAGCAATTACAGGTCTTGAAGCTGTAAGTTGGTCATCTCAGGAACATGATATTTTAACAAAAATAAGCAAAAATCTCAGTGTTAANCCTTATGAGATTATGGATCGAATCAACACCATTTCTAATCAATTGAAAAAAGCTGANAAACAACTTAAAGAATTTAAGATGAAGTCAGCTGTTTCAAATTTAGATGATTTNTTAANTCAAACAAAACANGTAAGTGGAAATAATGTNCTNGCTTCTGATTTAGGCGANCTTCCAATGGACNCACTGCGAGAAGTTTTGGANAGATTAAGACAAAAACTAACTTCTGGAATAATTATTTTAGGCAGTCAAGATAATGGTAAAGCATGCTTTGCAGCAAGNGTATCCANTGATTTAGTATCTCANGGNTTTCATGCAGGAAATTTNATTAATAAAGTAGCTGTGATNGCTNATGGNGGAGGTGGNGGAAAANCNGATAAAGCTCAAGCAGGCGGAAAAAATGGAGAGAAAGTTAATGAGGCTATAGCTTCGGTCGTTGATATTTTAACATAAAAAAGGATTAATTATGAATTTTACATTAAAAATNGGAGAAGAAGCTCCAAGTTTTGAATTACCGAGCACCGATGGAAATAAATATTCTTTGAATGATTTTAAAGAAGATACTCTAGTTATATTTTTTACTTGTAATCATTGCCCTTATGTTACTGGCTCNGATGAACATACAAGAACAATTGCTGAACGATTTANTCCCTTGGGAGTGGGATTTGTTGGAATTAATTCTAATAGTAAAAATACTTATCAGGAAGATGATTTTCCNAGTATGGTAGAAAGAATGGCCGAAAATAAATTCCCTTGGACATACCTTTATGATGAATCCCAAAACGTCGCATTAGATTACGGCGCTCTTAGAACACCTCACTTTTATGTTTTTAATAAAGATCGAAAATTAATATATACGGGTAGATCAATCGACACNCCAAGAAATTGGAAAGAACACAAGGAAACAGATTTAATTAATGCACTTGAACAACATTTAGATGGAGAAACAATAAAAATACCCTTAACAAATCCTATCGGNTGTAATGTTAAATGGGATGGAAAAGATAGACATTGGATGCCCGCAGATGCATGTGACTTAATTTAATATATTGAATCAATGCTTGAGATATTTTTAATAGTGAGTTAGATATGTCAATTCGTTTAATTTACAGGAGAACAAAAAGATGAGAAAAATTTATAACAATTTATTTTTATTATTAGCATTATGTTTATTGGCTGGATGTGGAGTTCCTCAAGAAGAGCACGATGCCATGATTCTTCAGCTTCAATCAGAAAAAACGGAAATTGAGACAAGTTTAAATGAAAAAATTGCGGAATTAGAATCAATTGTTAAAGCTGAAAAAGCAAAAGTAAAATCACATCGATTAGAAATGGATAANGCAGAAAGAAAAATTAGAGATTTTCAAACAAAAAATGCTCAATCNATTAAAGATGCAGCTAAGGCAAANTCNGAAATTACTTCTCTTAAAAGATCATTAAATAGAGCCGAAGANGCTCGTGATCGAGCCGAAGANAAAGTTAGTAGGATAAATGATCAACTAGCTCAAATTCANAGTGAAAAAGATNATATTCAATTTAGATTTGATCAATTAGTTANAAATATGAACGGCGAAGATATTCCTGAAGAGACNCCAGTCGATGATATNATGTTAGANTANGTTGAAGAATTNCCAGTNGATTTAGAAGATGATGCAGTAGATTCANTTNAAGANTTAACTGAAATTGTAAGTGAAATGAANGANGCAGCAACTGCAAGTNTGTTANATGATTCANATGAAGAAGNTCCANCTGAAGAAGATGAAAAGTCATCAAGAAGCTTNTTTTGGTTTTTAGGATTTTAAACTAATCCATGTTGANTTTTTCTAAATATTTAACCCGCTCGTTATTGGGCGGGTTTTTTATTTTTTCANGTATCGTTTGTAATGGAAGTGATTTNTTCGGTATTCCNATTTTAGGTGANCCCAAAGATCAGTTAAAACAAACTATTTATTTTTTAAAAAATGGCGAAACAAGAAAAGCCAAAGAAAGNNTNGATCGATTAAAAGAGTCTNNACCAAATACATTTAAAAATTTTTCNCTAACAAATTTTTCAATACCTTGTCCTGATTATANTGATAAAAATTCNTCATGTGAACTTTGTGANGGAAGACAAAATTATTTCGATAAATATGCGCTTCATTATTTTGGTTATAAATTTGAACAAATTTGGTTCNATGAAGNAAANAAAAATAAAAATTTCGATNNAGNATTTGCNGAAGCATATAAATGTTTTTCTCGTAAAAAGGAATTAGTATTATCACGAGAAATTTTCCANGGTCAGATTTACCAGAAATATGANAATTTTTTTATAATTAAAGANATTAATGACAATTTTTTTCGACTTTTNGGAACTGTTTATTCAAGTGCAGNAGAAGGCGATCCGTATATTGGTTATTATTGGCGAGTAAAAAATAAAAATTTCGATTTTAAAAATGATAAAGGTAGCNTTGAAAGCATNCCTTCATTNACATTAACACTTTGGAGAGATTANTGATGCTNCAAAATATAGGNTGGTGTAGTTTTTTTTCTAANCAGATAAAANNCAATTCTGAATTACTTAAACCTNACAGAGTTATTGCTATTCANAAAGGTGCGTGTGAGGTNTCAGATGGAAAACTAATCAAATCAGCTAAAATGACTGGAAAAATGAGACATGAAGCTGAAACAAAACTAGATTATCCAACAGTAGGAGATTGGGTTTTAGTAAAATCATTTAANTCAGGGGAGTTNTGTCAAATTGAAAAACTTTTGNNTAGACAAAATGTGCTTAAAAGAAAAAATGCTGGTCGAGCNAATAATGAACAATTGATTGCTGCAAATATCGATACCGCATTTATTATNCAAGGGCTTGNNNCATCTTTTAATCTTAACAGAATTGANCGATTTGTAGTGATAGTNAANGAGAGTAGAATANCTCCAANAATAATTTTAACNAAAACTGATTTNGTAAAGAATAANGAATTAAGGAAAATAAAAAAANTAATNANNGAGCGTATTNTTGATGTAGATATTTTNATGTGTAGTAATGTNTCNAGAAAAGGGTTAAAAAAANTTGCATCATTNTTTGTCCCANCAAAAACTNATTGCGTTATAGGTCCATCAGGNGNCGGNAAATCAACATTGTTAAATAANCTTATTGGTGAANATTTGTTATTNACAGCACCTGTAAATAGTTCAANNAATAAAGGCGTTCATTCAACNACAANAAGAGAATTAATAACGTTAAAAAACGGTGCAAATGTAATTGATACNCCNGGNATTAGAGAATTAGGNTATTTAGCNGCTGANATGGGTATNACAGAAACTTTTTCAGATATAAATGAANTGGCAAAAAACTGTCTTTTTAAGGATTGTAATCACGATAACATTAAGGGNTGTGCTATNGAGAAAGCTGTAAANANTGGGTTATTGGATANAAAAAGGTATCTNAACTATCTAAANTTAAAAAANGAATCNNTTGAATATGGAAAAANTGAGATNGAAAANANAGAAAATCAAAGAAATAANANTCGATTTCATAATTCATCAATAAAAAATAAATAANTTTNGTAACANTTTTGTAATAATTTATATATTTCAATTNAAATTAATTCATTTTTGTATTAAAAAATANTTTTTTTNAAGTATTTTTNTAGGCATACTTANTGCATNNATTTAAATGTTTANTAAGACGTTCATCTCTTTAGAGACGGAAGTAGCAGAAAATCTGTGAAGGAACGCACCGTTATTATTATTAAGAGGTAAAATGATAGCACCAGATATTTTNAAAGTGTTTTCAGAAAAGCTCAAAAAAAATACGGTGATTGAAANTTCAAATACATCGTATTTATTTANAGCCAAATCTGGNAAACCTAAATTTTAAATACCGATGTAATTCATATTACGTTTATTTTTTAAATCGNNNGCTTTTAATTGCTCTAAAAGTATCGATTTAATACGTAAGTTTTNTTCTTTTAAATTTAATAACTGTNGGTTTTATTTAGGTAATTTGTATGACTNAAAAAAAGATANANANNTGTAATTCGTTATTTTTATCTCGNGANGGNGATGGACTTTATCATTCTGATTTTGAAAAAAGTAGTTGTGGTATTGGNTTTGTAGCNAANCTTAAGGGAGTAAANAAACATTCNATCATCACAAACGCATTAGGAATGCTNGGATGTATGGANCATAGAGGCGGTACNGGNTTTGATATNAAGAGNGGTGATGGAGCGGGTATACTTTTACAAATACCACATGAATTGTTTGTTTCGGAATGTCCAAAATCGANTATTGAATTACCTNANTTTGGAGAGTATGGGGTNGGNATGACCTTTTTNCCAACTGATAANGAAAAACAAGTTTCTTGTAAAAAAATAATTGAAGCAAANCTAGNATTACTTAATTTAACNTTACTTGGNTATCGTANTGTACCAGTTGATAATAANGATNTNGGNAGAGANTCNGCTGANACNGAGCCAAGNATACAACAAATCTTTATTAAGAAACCTGATNTAATGACAGTTGAAGATTTTGATAGAAAACTTTTGGTTTTNAGAAATTANACNGAAAAAACAGTNAGACNGCAAGTTGATGGTGTTGNTGCTGATGATTTCAACATAATNTCNTGNTCTTATAAGACNATNAATTACAAGGGACANTTAAATACNGAACAAGTNCCNAATTATTTTTTAGATTTAAAAAATGATAAAGCNAAAAGCGCTTTAGCATTAGTTCATTCTNGGTTCTCAACAAATACNTTTCCATCATGGAAGCTAGCNCAACCTTTTCGATATATAGCTCACAANGGAGAAATTAATACTAATAAAGGCAATATTAACTGGATGAAAGCTAGGGAGTCACTACTAGAATGTACTGCCTTTACTAAAGAAGAATTAGAAATGATATTTCCAATTTGCGACTTAAACGCATCTGATAGTGCAAATCTTGATATGGCTATTGAGATGTTGTTACTCAGTGGGCGCCCTTTACCACACGTATTAATGATGTTGATTCCTGAGGCTTGGCAAAATGATGATAAAATGAGTAAAGAAAAAAAGGCATTTTATGAGTTTCATTCGGCAATAATGGAGCCATGGGATGGACCGGCTTCTGTTTGTTTTACTGATGGAATTATTGTTGGTGCAACTTTAGATAGGAATGGTCTCCGTCCATCAAGGTATTGTGTAACCGATGATGATACTCTTATTATGGCATCTGAAAGCGGTGTTATTAATGTCAATCATTCTAAAGTAAAGCAAAGAGGTAGATTGCAACCTGGAAAAATGTTTGTTGCTGATCTTGAGCAAGGAAGAATAATTTCTGATGAGGAATTGAAAAGTGAACTTTGCAAGAAACAACCTTATCAAGAATGGCTTGATCAATCTATGCTTCACTTAAGCTCTCTGGAAGTTCCAAGTGATTTTAGCCGAGTAGAACAAGATCAAAAGTCTCTTTTTAAAAATCAACAAGTTTTTGGTTACACCTATGAAGATATAACAGAATTAATTAAACCAATGGCGACAGGAGGAAAAGAAGCGTTAGGTTCAATGGGCGCTGATAATCCCATAGCAGTATTATCTGATCGGCCACAGCAACTATCTCACTATTTCAAGCAGTTATTTGCACAAGTAACAAATCCTCCAATTGATCCAATTCGAGAAAGAATAGTCATGGATCTTAGAACTTATGTAGGAGGATTTAGAAATATATTAACTGAGTCTAAAGAGCAGTGTAGAAGAATAGCGATAAATCAGCCAGTGCTAGATGAGCATGATTTATCAAAACTGTTATCTTTAAATTCGCCTTCTTTCAAATCCAAAGTAGTTGACATCACATTCTCTCCTGATCATCAAGAAGGTAGTTTAGAAGCTGCACTTGAGCAAGTATTTCACCATGTTGAAATGGCAATTAATGACGATTGCTCAATAGTTATATTATCCGATAGAAAAGCTGATATAAATAATGTTCCCATACCATCACTTTTAGCAACATCAGCAGTTCATCATCACTTGATTAGAAAAGGTATAAGAGGAAGTGTTGATATTGTGATTGAATCAGGTGACGTCAAGGAAGTACATCATTTTGCTACAGTTCTTGGTTATGGAGCATCTGCTATTTGTCCTTATTTAACACTTGATACAATTCGTCAAATGGAGAAAGACGATTTATTGAATGGGTTAACTGCTGATAAGGCTATAAAAAATTATATAAAGGCAATTGGTGGCGGTCTTCTAAAAATATTTTCTAAGATGGGAATTTCAACTTTAGCTTCCTATCAAGGAGCACAAATTTTTGAAATTTTAGGAATTAGTTCGCCTGTTGTTGACAAATATTTTTCTGGTTCGGTCAGTCGTATTGAAGGGTTAACCTTAGACGATATTGCCTTCGAGGCTATTCTTAAACACCGTAAAGGGTACCCGACACGTGGAGGAGCATCAAAAGTTCTTGATCCTGGGGGAGAATATCATTGGCGAGTTGATGGAGAGCGCCATTTATTTAATCCTAAAACCATCAGACTACTCCAGGAATCAACAAGGAATGCTGATTACGAACAATATAAAGAGTATTGTAAAGCGGTAGATGACCAATCTGAAAAAGCATTTACTTTAAGAGGTTTAATGGAATTTAATTCTGATAGAAAACCTATTCCTTTGGATGAAGTTGAATCAGCAGAAAATATTTTAAAACGCTTTGCAACTGGCGCCATGTCATTTGGATCTATTTCATGGGAAGCACATACAACTCTTGCAATCGCGATGAATAGAATTGGATCAAAATCAAATTCAGGTGAAGGCGGTGAAGATGAGGTAAGATATGAAAAACTGCCAAATGGTGACGATATGTGCTCAGCTACCAAGCAGGTTGCTTCTGGAAGATTTGGAGTTAACAGTTATTATTTAAGTCAATCCAAGGAAATACAAATTAAAATGGCTCAGGGAGCAAAACCTGGCGAAGGGGGTCATTTGCCCGGACATAAAGTGAATGGTTGGATTGGACGAGTAAGAGGGTCAACGCCCGGTGTAGGGTTAATATCTCCGCCTCCACACCATGATATATACTCAATTGAAGATCTTGCTCAGTTAATTTACGATTTAAAAAATAGTAATAGAGGCGCCAGAGTAAATGTAAAATTAGTGTCTGAAGCGGGAGTTGGAACTATTGCTTCAGGTGTATGTAAAGCCAAAGCTGATGCAGTATTAATTGCTGGATATGATGGTGGAACTGGCGCATCACCTTTGAGTTCGATAAAGCATGCAGGACTACCATGGGAACTCGGTCTTGCAGAAACTCATCAAACATTGGTTCGAAACAGACTACGTAATCGAATAGTTGTACAGACCGATGGTCAAATGAAGACATCTAGAGATTTAGCTATTGCAACATTATTAGGTGCTGAAGAGTGGGGAGTTGCAACTGCGGCCCTCGTTGTCGAGGGATGTATTATGATGAGAAAGTGTCACAGTAATACATGCCCCGTGGGAATAGCAACACAGCGTCCTGAATTGCGTAAAAAATATCAAGGTCACCCTGATCATGTTGTAACATTTTTCGAGTTCTTGGTTTCAGGATTAAGAGAAATAATGGCCGAGCTTGGGTTTAAAACAGTTAATGAAATGGTCGGCCAAGCGCATTGCTTGAAATTTAGAGATAATGTAAACCATTGGAAATATAAGAATCTAGATTTATCTCCGATTCTCTTTCAAGAAACTATCGGAGAAGAAGAGGGAACCTATCAATTCAAAGATCAAAACCACATGTTGGAAAATATTATTGATTGGAAGTTAATAAATAACGCTAAAGCCTCATTAGAAAATGCAGAAAAATCTAATGGAGAGTTNGATGTTGTGAATACAGACCGAAGTNTTGGTACAGTATTATCACACGAAGTTACAAAAATTTATAAAGGAGATGGNCTTCCCGATAATACTATACACATGAAGCTTAATGGTTCTTGTGGACAATCATTGGGTGCTTTCATGTGTAATGGAATTCATCTTGAGCTTGANGGAGATGCAAATGACTACGTTGGAAAAGGATTATCAGGAGGNCATTTAACTATTTATCCAAATAAAAATGCGCCGTTTNTTGCTGANGAAAATATTGTTGTTGGTAATGTATGTTTTTANGGNGCAACTAACGGAAANGCNTTTATTCGGGGACTNGCCGGAGAGAGATTNTGTGTNCGTAATTCTGGGGTAGAAGTNGTAGTTGAAGGTATTGGCGATCATGGATGTGAGTACATGACTGGAGGAAAAACGATTATTCTTGGACCNACGGGAATNAACTTTGGTGCTGGNATGTCGGGCGGAGNGGCTTATGTATATGATATNAACAATGATTTTTCGGAAAAATGTAATATGGAAATGATNGAGTTATCCATTCTTGATTCGNNTNAAGAGATAGATGANCTTAAGAAAATAATAGGAGAGCATTACGAAAGAACAGGTTCAGCTCGAGCTGATTTAATTTTAAAAAATTGGGANNNAGAATCAAAACGATTTGTAAAAGTTATGCCAACAGACTATAAAAANATGTTAGGTTATATTGAAAAAGTTAGAGAAAATAAGCANAATGCATCTGAGTCNGAAATAGTTGATGCAGCATTTGATATGCATATTGNAAATTTAGCAAAAGGATAAGAAANAAGATGGGTAAACCAACGGGNTTTATTGAATTTGAACGNCAAACAAATCCTATGCGTCCAGAAGAAGAGAGGCTTAAGGATTGGAAAGAAGTNTANNTTTTACGGGATGAAAAAACCTGTGAAACTCAAGGCGCAAGATGTATGGACTGNGGNATNCCTTTTTGTCATCGNGGAGAGATGATGCAAGGTGGAGCAAGCGGATGTCCTATTAATAATTTAATACCTGAATGGAATGATTTAATATACAAGGGAAGATGGAAAGAAGCGCTAGATCGTCTTCATCATACAAATAATTTCCCTGAATTTACTGGTCGAGTCTGTCCAGCACCCTGTGAAGCAGGCTGTGTTTTGTCTATAAATGAACCCGCCGTTACAATTCATGATAATGAAAGAGCCATTATTGATAAGGGATTTGATATGGGATGGGTAGTTGCGGAGCCACCAGAAATAAGGACAGATAAGAAAGTTGCTGTTGTGGGATCAGGTCCTGCAGGACTTGCATGTGCCGCTCAGCTTAATAAAGCTGGACATAATGTTACCGTATTTGAAAGAGATGATCGAATCGGTGGGTTATTAATGTACGGTATTCCGAATATGAAATTAGATAAAGATGTTGTACAAAGAAGAGTGGATTTGCTTGCTGAAGAAGGTATTGATTTTAAAACAAACATTGAAGTCGGAAAAGATATCACATCTGATGAATTAAAAAGTAGTTATGACGCTGTAGTCATTGCTACTGGAGCAACTAAGCCAAGAGATTTAGATGTAGAGGGAAGAAACTTAAAAGGAGTTCATTTTGCAATGGAGTTTCTGCATGCAAATACAAAAAGTCTTCTAGATAGTGGATTAGAAAACAACGAATTTATTTCGGCAAAAAATAAAAAAGTAGTGGTTATTGGTGGTGGAGATACTGGAACCGATTGTGTTGGAACCGCCCTGCGTCATGGGTGTGAGAAAGTAACCCAATTAGAAATCATGCCAAAGCCTGAGTCTAATAGAAACAGAGTATCTAACCCTTGGCCNCAATGGCCATCTAATTTAAAAATTGATTATGGGCAAGCAGAAGCAATTAAAGTTCAAGGAAAAGATCCTCGTAATTTTATGGTTATGACTAAAAAGTTTGAAGGTGATGCCGATGGTAATCTTACAGCAATGCATACGGTGCAAATACAATGGGCTAAAGATGAAAATGGGCGCATGGTTATCAAAGAAATTCCTGGAACNGAACAAAGAGTCGAAGCAGATTTAGTATTACTTGCTATGGGCTTTCTTGGNCCAGAAGATTTNCTTGGCAATCAATTTGAATTAGAGAGAGATCAACGCTCCAATTACAANGCAGANCATGAAGTTTACACAACAAATATAGATGGNGTATTTTCATGNGGTGATGCTCGAAGAGGACAATCATTAATAGTTTGGGCAATCAATGAAGGACGAGGNGCGGCAAGGCAAGTTGATTTGTTCTTAATGGGAGATACAGTTCTTCCTTANGTTAAAAATTNATTGATGAATCAATAAATCTTTTTGCATCAAAATGATTTTCAAAAAGACTCACAATCATCTCATGTTTTTTGGTNTCATANAGNTGTATNTTTGTATCCCTAAAACATTTNTAAAGCACCTGATCNGTTTCAGCTGTATCTATTTGCACTGAAAAAACTGGAATATCTGTCTGAGATAAAATTTCNACTGTAAGTGANTCTGGATAATCATCTGTTGCACAGGTTAATATTATTCCTCCAATTGANCCATCNTCTAAGCTTTTGCTNTAATTGATTATGCTTTTTAATCTTCGATGAGTTCCTGCTGCAATGACTGCTATATCTCTGGACTTTAGACGCATCGCCGGATTAAATTTTTTATAATTTTGAGAAATTATTTTTACTTTTCTACATGGCATACGACCATTTTCTGAGTGAAGTTGATCATTAAGAGGTCTCATATCCTGAAAACTAGCAGAAATCAATTCCATGGATGGATTATTCAGGTATTCGACTTTTGGCATATATCCAAAAACATTTAATGGAGGAGACCATTCAGAAAAAATTCGCTGAATTGCATCCTCATCTAAAATAGATTTCATTGAATCAAGTTTTTTTGGGATGACCTTATTAAAAAGAACGCCAAGAACCTTATTTTGGTTATGAGAAAAATAAGATAGATCTACTTCTAATTCATCTAAAGTCCGTCCAATACCTCCACCAACTAAATAAAGAATTTTTGCGTTTAACAAATTAGCAACACGAGCATTAGATAATCCAATAACAGACCCAACTCCTGGATGACCTGTTCCTTCAGCAATGATTATTTTTTTATTAGATAAGTAGTTTAAGCTGTTATGAATAGACTTTTCATAATCTTTCGTTAAAGACAATCGATTAGAGCTTTTAATATAGTTAGCCGTTACTCCCGACATAACACGCACAGAGGATAACATACTTGCATCTTCAATTTCTAACTCTGTAAATTGTTTGATAATCAATACATCCTTATCAATTTTTTCACCATTTGGTAGAGTAACCATTTCCTGACCTACAGGCTTGAAGTATCCAATATCTTTTGGATCCATATATTTGCTTAAAGCAGAAATGATCCCAAGGCTAGTCGTTGTTTTTCCGGCATGCTGTCGTTCACCTGCTATGAATATAACATTTGGTTTTTGCATAATTAGTTCCTTGTTCTGCTGATAGCATTTACTGGACAAACCTGCATACAAATTCCACAACGAGTGCAGTCATCAGAATTTATCCATATATGCTTAGCTTCTCTAAATCGTTCAGTTTTTTTACTCGAGATGATATTATTTTCTTCATCAAGTTTTAATTCGTTAAACATTAATATGCAATCGTCATGAGGTTTTTCTTTCATGCACCAGTCGCAGGTAATACATTTATCCTGATCGATTTGAAATGAATATTTATATGGTTGATTTCGTTTTTCTTCATTTTTTTTATACTTTTTTGGGTAATCTCGTTCTAAGGATTCAATTTCATCGGAGGTTACATGTAATTGATATAAATTTTCTAGATGATCAATCAACTCCTTCATAGGAAGCCCCATCACGTTTGTATATGAGCCTTTAATATATTTAATAAAATTAAAATCATCTTGTTGAATACCATATCCCCCTGCTTTATCAGCATAGATTTCCTTATCGAGATATTCTTCAATTAAATTTTCTGACATAGAATTAAAAAAAACCTGTGTTTTTACAGAAAACACATATTCTTTTTGATGGTCTTTGATACATACCCCTGTAATTACCTCATGCTTGTTATTTGATAGAAGAGAAAGAATTCTTTTAGCGTCTTCGTAGGACGTCGGTTTACCAATAATTGTNTTATTGAAAAGTATAATTGTATCTGCAGAAATAAGAATTTCATCNGCTTTGANATTTTGNTGATTAGCTTTTTTGCTAACTATTCTTTTANCATAAGAGANTCCNTCTTCATTTTTTAACATATCNTCNGATATTTTATGAGCAGAAACAGTAAANGTTGGAATTATCTTTGAAAGTAATTCCTTTCGNCGAGGTGACGAACTAACAAGGTTAATTTTGCGCTCATTCATATAATTTATCAATAGCATGTAATAGTAATTCTGAAAATAAAAACATCGAGAAGATTGACTCTATTAAATAAATTAGCATAATNCTNTTTTTTTAAGCCAGCGTAGCTCAGTGGTAGAGCAGCTGATTTGTAATCAGCTGGTCGTCGGTTCGACTCCGACCGCTGGCTCCANATTTTTCGCCAATNTTNATAGGGATTTTCTTNAANANNAATNAATAAANACNTNACAAAACANAATTTGAAANNTTTGAAATCTATGNTANATTTAAATTTGTGAGAAAAATTATATTAGTATTATTAGTATTTTCTTTAAAAACAAATGCAGATATNGGCATTCATTTTTTTGCTTCTGGAAATGCAATTTTAAAATCAGGCGAAACTTCACTTTCNATGTCATCNGTTCTNGGTGCTGGAAATTTGGTACAACTTGTTTGGAGTACATCAAATTGGGGTTACCAAAATAANAATCTTGATNTATCTNTNGTNAATANNGGAGAAACTATCCTTGATACTACCACTACNTCATTTGGAGGAAGTTTTAATGCNGGTACTTCATTTTATACAAATGATGATGTTAATGGATTAAATATAAATNANGGNTATTTGTTCGCTCGTGTATTTGAATCATCAAATCCNTCAAATGGTGACTANTTTCTTGAAATGGGATTGCTTCATTCAAGTAATGTNGTAGTNAATAGTCCTGTATANGGTGAAAATTATTCAAGATCNTTAAACGATCTTAGGAGATNNNCCCATTGACTCTCAATCAACTATTGTCGGAATTATNCCAGAGCCAGCAACAGTTTCATTAATAGGGATTAGTTTTGNAGGTTTAACTATATATAGACGAAAAGATAAGTTATTGAGTAAATTTGATGTTATAGATTTTATNAATTTTAAACCTGAATCTCGAGAAATNACTAAATGGAGATCTCGTTAAGGTCTNGATGATTCGATCTGATCNAAATCTTGATAAAATTTTTATACATGTTAAAATATATNAATTGTGATTAAGTTTTTTTTANATATTTTTATCAGNTTACTAGTTTTNTNCAGTAATTCCTATTCAGAAGGAAAATACATTTCTAAATTTNTTACCCAAGAATCTGAAAGAGACCATGGTGGTCTTGATGAAGTTTATCTTTTAGGGTCATATGTTGTGTGGCAAGGAGAAGATAGCTCGGGTGATAATCAAGTTTATCTTTTTAAAGGTTCAGGAGATAAAATTGAAATTACAAAACCTGATGGAAGNTCATTTAGCAGTGCNAATCTCTCTCATGCAGCTGATAATTATATAGCAATAGGTTCNTATCTTTATGACATTGANGCTGAAACAACAGCTCAACCGTCTTATGAAGGTTCATATTCTCAAAATCATACAATTTCTGCGTCCAATGTTTTTTATAGCGCTTTTAANCCTATTTCNTCTAAGCATGAATTTTATAAATATGATATTTATNCTGATTTACATGAAAAACTAAGTNTTGATTCGTCGGATTATGCTATATCAAGTNCAAGCGGAAGAGCGCATTATAATGGNAAGGTAGTATGGAGAGAAGAATTATCAGATGGATCTAAATATTGGTATTATTATGATGGAACTTCTACAACCGAANTTACTAATAGAACATCCGGTTTGTTTTACGGGTTTGGCTTGAGTGAAAACAATATCGCTTTTTCAGACGGGAACATTGTCTCNATAACTAATTTTACTGATGAGACATGGGTTCATACCGATATTGAATCTTTAACCGCTTTAGATGGTGGAACTGATATAGATGGTATTAGTAACAATTTTTGGAATACAATGGCGGATAATGGGTATGTATTAGAGTTAGATTTTAATTGGGACGGAAGATATAAAGGATTATCTTCTTATCCGGGCTCAGATAAACAAATATATTTCCTCGAAGGCTTCACTAATTTAATAACTGTGAGTGATTATCGCTACGATGAAAGCGGAGTAGTTAAACTTAATTCTCCGTGGATGGATGGAACCATTTCATCTCCTCTTTCAGCTATTACACAAGAATCATATGCTCCGCATACAGATGGAATCGGTTATTTACCGGAACGATGGGTAAGTCACGATCTTGATCCAAGTGCAGGAAACGGAATCATTGCCTACCATTCATATAATAGTTATGCTGACTATGGGCCATTATCTCACATTGAGGACATATTTGTTTATGATATTAACGAACAAAAGCATTATGGTGTTTATTTAGACGATAGTGACAGACTAGGTTATTATGGATCTATGGAATGGGCTGTTTGTGATCGAAATAATAGAAATGTAGCTTTTACATTAGTTGATCCATGGGCAACTATTTATGATGATGTTGGAGTTGCTTATTGGGTTGGTCCTGATGCTTATTTAGTTGATGTCGATTTAAGTGGCGA
>PASA01000028.1 GCA_002712105.1 Kiritimatiellaceae bacterium | reverse complement strand
CATTAAAAAATTTACAAATGAGTTATATTCCTATTGCTTCAAATGCAGAAAAAAAATCAATTGATTTTTCTTTAAAAAATAAAAAAGCAGTAAAACAGGCTATTATCGCTAATCTCATTTTTAACAGACCAAGAGCATATGACAATAATTTTGATAGCTCTAATATAATTTAATAAGTTTCAAATTGTTAATGCAAAAACCGGTCATACCTTATTGACCCTTTGCTCACAACCATGTAAGTTCCTCACTCATTTCAATTTAGGAGAATTGTTGAATTATGATGATTTCAAATTTTAATAAGCTAATTCAATCAAAAATAGTTTGGGGGTTATTTATAGGACTTGTTGTATTTGCCTTTGTCGCTATGGATATGGCTACTCCTGATAATAATTCGCCAAAGAAAAATAATACTGTTGTTGGAAAAGTTTTCAACGATGAAGTCAAATATAGTGAATTAATGCAATCTTTTTACTCAACCTCACTTGATTATACTTTAAGAAGTGGTCAAGAATTAAGAATGACTGATCAGGTTGAGCAAGAATTAACTAATGCAGCATGGGAACGAATTGCTGTTTTAAAAAAAGCTAATAACCAAGAATATTCTGTTTCTGATAACGAAATTGTGGAGAGAATTAAGGATATCATAAGATATGTCAGTCAAAGTGATCAATATAATCCTGAAATTTATGAAGCATTTGTAAATAACTTTCTTCCACGCTATGGAATGAATGCAAAAGGCTTCGATTTATTTATAAAAGAAACATTAATGATTGAAAAAATTCTTGAAGATATTGATGAAAATCTCCTTTTTATTGATGAGGCAGAAATTAAAGAAACTTTTCATAATCTAAATGATCTCTTAAGCGTTCAATATGCTTTAATTGAAAGAAAGGGTTTTAATTCTTCTCCTATTTCCGAAGAAGAAAATTATTCTTTTTATACAAAAAATATTGAGGAATTTAGAGTCCCAGAGAAAATTTCAGTTGATTATATAAAATTTCAAATAATTGATTATACTAATTCGATTACAGTTACACCAAATATGATAGAAACTTCATATTCAAATAATCTTGATAGATTTAAATTAGATTCTGAAAATGAAGAAATATCCTATAAATCGCTTGAAGATGTTAGTGAGGAAATTAAAANTCAACTNCTAATGCTTCTTGCAAGAGATGCGGCTACNGCAAAAGCTTANGATTTTGTTGCNGATATATCAGATAGTNGNAAAAATTTTTCTGATGTTGCTAAAGANCTTGGTATTCCAATTTNGNCATCAAAATCATTTTCAATTAATGACCAAGTTGAGCAAAACGAGACATCTCAAAGATTTAATGAAATCGCGTTNAATCTTGATTTAACACCNGAAAACTATTTTAGCGATCCCATCGTTGAGGCNAATAATGTATANGTATTNGCTTTAAAAGAAAAATTTGATTCGTNTNTACCANATTATGAAGATATTTCANAANAAGTNANTAATGCNGCACAATTTGAGGCGGATAATAATGAATATGCAGACTTTACTCATAGTTTATTTTTAGAAATACAAAGTAAAATTNCAGATGGAATGTCTTTTAATGAGGCAATCTCTAGTCATAAGTTAGATNTTNTAAATTGTNATATATTTAGCCTAAGNAAGCCTTTANAAGGAAATTTTTCAAGAGAAATTATGANTCANATGTACAATGCCCAAGAAGGNTTTGTTACAGCCATTAATTCNGCAGAAGGTGTTATAATTTCCTACCTATTAAAAAGAGAGATGGANGAAAACTCTNNACTTGATGAGCAACGACAAGAAATAACGGCTCAATTACGNCANCANAAAACACTTGAACTTTTTAGAAATCGAAAACAAAATATAATTAANGAAGCAGTAATCGAAATTTTTTAAACTATGTCTTTAAATAAATTATTATTAATNTTTATAACCCTACCAATTCTTGAATTAGCNGTATTATTACGGCTTGATGATGCCATAGGATTATTTCAAACAATCGTTTTGATTTTTNTTACTGGAATTNTTGGCGCNTGGCTTGTTCGTCAACANGGAATNAGTATTATATTTAAAATTAAAAAAGAAATATCNGATGGNAATATGCCCGCAAAAGAAATGATTGATGGAGTTATGNTTTTGATTGCGGGAGCNGTTTTAGTTACTCCAGGCTTAATTACTGATATTTTTGGATTTCTTCTATTAATTCCATATACAAGAAATTTCATNAGAAAGTGGATTCGCCATCGAATAGAAAAATATGTTAATAGTGGTTATATAATTACAAGATATTAATGCTATTGCATAAAATGAATAATAAAATTGAAAATCANAACNNCCCNCCGCTNTGCGTTGATTTGGATGGAACGCTTGTAAAGCTAGATACTCTTCATCAATCAATATTGCTATTGATAAGAAGAAANCCTAAATCAATTTTTAANATTATTAAATGGATANAAGCCGGNAGAGCATCACTTAAAGAAGAAGTTACAAAAAGAGTAAGNATTGATGCAGCGCATCTTCCNTATAATAATAAATTATTAAACTTTCTAAAAANTGAGAAGGANAAAGGNAGAAAGCTCGTTTTGGTAACNGGGGCNAACTTCAGAACNGCAAATGCCGTTGCTAATCATCTTCAAATTTTTGATCATGTNATGAGCTCNTCNGAAAGNTTTAATTTATTTGGTNNTGAAAAACCTAAAATGATATTAAATAAATATAATGAATATGATTACGCCGGAGATAGTATTNATGATCTNCCAGCATTNAACGNNGCAAGAAAAAANCTATTTGTAAATCCATCACGTTCATTACTTAAATATAAATATGATNNATTAATNGAAGAAAAAAAATCTAAACTAAAATCTATTTTTGAATCTTTACGAATAAATCAATGGATTAAAAATATATTAATCTTTCTTCCTNTATTGCTTGCTCATAAATTACATCAAGATATTTNTTTCAANCAATGTGTNATTGCCTTTTTTAGCTTTTCNTTAACTGCTTCAGCCATTTATATATTTAACGATTTATTAGATATTTCTGCTGATCAACATCATCCAAGAAAAAAATATAGGCCAATTGCAANTGGAAATATTCAAATTCAATTTGCAATTTATATGATACCNTTACTTTTGATNAGTTCTTTTCTATTTNTNCATTTTCTACCAAATAGAGANANNATGGCTTTNATTTTAATTTTGTATATTTTAACNGCCTTCTTATATTCATTNAAATTTAAACAGATTATCTTCTTTGANGTAATTTTNCTTACACTTTTTTANAATACTAGAATTATTNTTGGAGGNAAGTGNAGTGANACAGTTATTTCATCTTGGTTTTTTTTGTTTACATTTTTTTTATTTCTAAACCTTGCATTGCTTAAAAGGTATGGAAGTTTGGTAGAATTTAATGAAGAGAAAACTGCTCAACAAGAAAGAGGGTATTTATTAAAACATAGAAAAGTTTTAAAATTCTTAGGGATAGCAACTGGCTTATTTTCATTTTTAATTCTTTTAATGTATTCCTTTAGTGATCAAGTTAAAATTTTATATAACAATCCATTATTCATTAATTTTACAAGTCCACTAATATTATGTTGGCTTATCCGAATGTGGAAAATTGCTGATAAAAATTTAATGAGTAATGATCCTCTCATTTTTGCCTCAAAAGATTTTNTTTCTTATATCATTTTTTTTAGTATCACANTNCTNTTTATTTTGGGNGCTTTAAATTAGTTGNTNCNGACCATAAATATATTTTAANTACTATTGTTTAAAATAAATATATATTAATCTATTNTNATGAAAAATATCAAACTNGTCATTGTTGGTTCTATTGGTATNGACAGTATTGAAACACCANATGCNAAAGAGAAAAATATCCTAGGNGGTTCNGCAAGTTATGCCTGNGTGGCNGCNTCTTTTTTTTCAAATATTGGAATGATTGGTGTTATTGGTTCAGATTTCCCAAATTCNTTTAAAAAACTTTGGAANGATATGGATATCAATCTTGATGGNTTACAAATTCAAGAAGGAAAAACATTTCGATGGTCAGGAAAATATGAAGAAAATATGGATAATAGAGAGACAATTTCAACCGAACTTAATGTTTTTGAAAACTTTCAGCCTTCTATACCAAATANTTATAANAATGTGCCCTATTTATTTCTTGGAAATATTCATCCAAAACTNCANCTNGATGTATTAAATAAAATGAATTCTCCAAAGTTTGTCCTAATTGATACAATGGATTTATGGATTAATACTGCAAAAAAAGAGCTNGAAGAAGTAATTAGTAAGTCGAATATGCTAACGCTTAATGAATCTGAAGCTCGANTATATACAAATAANAATGATCTTATTTGTGCTGCAAAAGAGTTACTTAAAATTGGGCCTGATTATATCCTCATTAAAAAAGGGNTNAATGGAGCTATTTTATATTCGAAGGATTCTATTTTTTTACTTCATGCTTATCCTGTTGAAACATGTTGTGATCCNACCGGTGCTGGAGATAGTTTTGCNGGTGGACTAATGGGATTTTTATCGAAATATGATACNATTAACGAAAAAACTATCAGAGAAGCTATGACTTACGGAACTATAACTGCATCTTTTGGGATAGANGAATTTAGCCTAAACAAATTTCAAAAAATAANTAAAAAGGACATAGATAATAGATTCTCAAAGTTCTTAAAAATGTTNGCACTTTAAGAAAGAGTTAGAGCATCAACATCAATAGTTATTTTTATCTCCTTTGGAAATTTTGCATGCCGTAAAATATACTTGATTGGTTTTGTGATTTTAGCAGTATATTTACTGCTTAATAAAATTTGATATCGAAANAAACCTTTTACTTTTAATATGGGGGAAGGTAATGGTTTTAAAATTTTTACATCTTTTGGAGTAATTTTACTCAATTCATTATAAAAATTATTTATACAATTAATAACGATATCTTCATTNATNCCTGCAATNGTTATTAACACAATATGAGAAAAAGGAGGATAATTCATTTCTTCTCTAAAGGTTAAATCTTGAGATATNNACTTTTTTAAATTTAATGTTNTTGATGCAACAATGACTGGATGATGAGGAGTANGTGTCTGAATTAATACTTCNCCTAAAGNATCTCCTCTTCCNGCNCTTCCAGACACTTGTGTNAATAATTGCAGAGTTCTTTCTCCTGCACGAAAATCTGGAACATAAAGAGATAAATCTGCATTTAGNACACCGACTAANGTAACATTCGGAAAATCTAGTCCTTTTGCAATCATTTGAGTTCCAATTAAAATATCTATTTTACCTGTTCTGAATTTNCTAAATACTTTTTCNTAAGAATCTTTTCTTCGCATACTATCNGAATCCANTCTGACAATTTTTGCATTAGGACATAATTTTCCTAANACTTCTTCAATTTTTTCAGTTCCACTTCTTGNAAATTTAAAGNTTGGATTANTACATTTGGAGTTNGGACATTTTTTTGGAAAATCTTCTTCTTCACCNCAAACATGNCAGACAAATTTATTGAGAATTTTNTGATAATGTTTTGTTACNCTACATGATGAGCATTCATTAATATANCCNCATTCNTNACANATNACTGAGGCTGAGAANCCTCTTCTATTTAAAAATAATATTACTTGCTCGTTTTTGTTNAAACGATCATATATNGCATTGANTAATTCTCTTGAAAATAAACTTGGCTGACCANTTTCTTCNATTTCCCGAGCCATATCAACAGNTCTTATCAAAGGCATTTTTTTATTATCAATTCTGTTATTCATTTTTACTAAGTCGTATTTTCCANNATTTGCATTGTNTATTGACTCTAATGAAGGGGTNGCTGAGCCAAGTANGACGGCGCAATTATCTATTTTTCCACGCATTACNGCCACATCTCGAGCATGATATCTAGGAGATTCTTCTTGCTTATAGGTTGGTTCATGTTCTTCATCTAAAATTATTAATCCTAGATTTTTAATAGGCGAAAAAAGAGCTGATCTTGCGCCGACTACAATTTTTGCACTTCCATCAAAAATTCTGTGCCACTCATCATGTCGCTCACCTTCAGATAAACTAGAATGCAGAACTGCAACAATTTCACCAAACCTTGCTCGGAATCTATTAACGGTTTGCGGGGTTAGTGCTATTTCAGGAACCAACATAATTGCTCCTTGATTTTTTTTAATAATATAATCAATAGATTGAAGGTAAACTTCTGTCTTTCCACTTCCAGTAACACCGTGTAGTAAAGTAACAGATGAAGATTTTTTATCTAAATTTTCTTTGATTTTTTTTAGCGCATTTTGTTGTTCATTATTTAGCTGGAATGGCTGTGTTGGAAGTAAGTCGGAATTATAAAAAGGATTTCTTCTAACTTTAACTTCTTCAATTTTAATAATGTTTTTTTTAACAAGTGTTTTGATTGGAGATATCGAACAATTCAGATCTCTTTGTAGATGAATAATCAATGTTGACCCATTTATTTTTAGAAAATCAATAATCTTTTTCTGAAGCAATGAGATGTCTTCATTTGTATCTTTCAATAGTGTTGCACTAAATTGTTTTTTATGATGATTACTTTTTTTCCTTACAACGCTTGGGAGTAGAGCTTTTATGGAATTTTCTATTGGGGAACAATAATAATCGGATATCCAATATGCTAAATTTACTACTGAATGTGGAATAAGTGGTTTATCACCAACAATATCGGTTATTGGTTTAAGACTACTTTCAAATTTAGAAAATTGGTTAAACCCTACAACAAAACCTTTTATATTTCTATTATTAAAGGGTATGTTTACTTGCGATCCAACTTTTAGTTTGTTTCGTAATGCCTCAGGTATTCTATAATCGAATTCCTGATTTAATGAAACCTCTGTTACTATTTTTGCAATTTTAGGCATTTATATATAATATTAAATTATATTTTAAAAAACAGTAAAAAGACATCTCTTGATTTTTTTTTAAAAAAAATTAAAGTTTACAGATGAACAAAATAATTCTCACAGACTCAACTAATCCACAGAAAGAAATAATCCATCATGCTTCAACAATCTTATCAAATGGAGGACTTGTGATAATTCCAACAGAAACAGTTTATGGGGTCGCATGTGATCCAAACAATTATAAAGCAATAAAACGTCTTCAAAAAACAAAAGGTAGAGAGAAAAATAAACCTATATCGTGTTTATGNTCATCNATTGATCAAGTTAAAAAAATGTGTATTAATTGGAATAAATCAATAGAGTTATTATGTAAAAAATATTGGCCTGGACCNTTAACATTGGTTTTAGAAACGGATAACGGATGGATTGGTTTTAGATTACCTAAACANAAGATACCAATTGAATTATGTAATCNATTTGGNNATTTATTAGCTTTATCTAGTGCAAATTTTAGTGGAGGTACTGATTCTATTAGTGCGGATCAGNCCTCATCTCTTGATGTAGATTTAATATTAGACGGTGGTCTATCCTCAGATCGACCAATTCCAAGTACTGTNATAANAATTGATAAAAATAAAATTGAAAGAATACGCGAAGGATGCTTAACGTTTAAAGAAATTGAGGANTACTTTTATAATGGACTACAAGATTGAAAATATCTTATTTGTTTGCACTGGAAATACATGNAGAAGCCCTATAGCTGAAGCTTTATTTAAAAAAATGATTGGTACAAATGCTTCATGGGNATGCTCTTCNGCTGGAACTCATACAAGGGATGATTTACCTGCTTCTTTAGAAGCTCAAATTGTTGTAAGNGATAAAGGNGCATGNCTGAAAANNCATAAGAGTAGATTNCTCGATGATAAAATNATTAGCNAAGCAGATCTTATCCTTGTAATGACTCAGGGTCACAAACGATTTATNAGTGAAAGATTTAACGATGTNATGCATCGTGTTTATCTTATTAATGAACTTGGAAAGTCAAATTATTCAAACATTGATGACCCTTTTGGTTCTTCCATAGAAAATTATAAGATTGTTAGTGANCAAATTGAAAAAGCAATTTATGATTTAATTACTTTTTTAAATTTAGGNAAAAAATAAGACAAAGGAAGATATGAAAATTTCGTTAGGATCNGATCATGGTGGTTTNGANCTNAAAAATAAAATTTATGATCTTTTANTATCTAAAGATGTAGAAGTTTTTGATCATGGATGTGATAGNAAATCTCCTGTAGACTATCCCGATCATGCAAAAGCAGTTGCTGAGGATGTATCAAATGGTATCNCTCACCAAGGTATAATTATTTGTACTTCTGGAATTGGAGTAAGTATTACAGCAAATAAATTTCCTAATGTTCGNGCTGCCCTTTGTGTAAANACAGATTCTGTAAAAACAGCNAGAGAACANAATAANGCAAATGTATTATGNCTTGGAAGTCTTCATACNAATATAACAGATGCAGAANGCGTTGTAGATACTTGGCTTGATACNGAATTTTCTTCAGAAAGGCACTCNNCTCGAGTTGANAAAATAGATGATTTTGANGCAAANATCGAAGGTATNCAGAATATTAAAGCTACTGATCCGGAAATTTACAATTTAATTCAAAGAGAAGATCAAAGACAAAAAGAAAATATTGAGTTAATTGCTTCTGAAAATATTGCGAGTAAGGCTGTTAGAGAAACTCAAGGCTCNAGNATGACCAATAAATATGCNGAAGGATATCCTGCAAAAAGATGGTATAATGGATGCGAATGGGTGGANGGNGCAGAGACTTTAGCCATNAATCGTGCAAAAGAATTATTTGGCTCAGAACATGCAAATGTTCANCCACACAGCGGAAGTGGAGCAAATATGGCTGTATATTTTTCTCAATTAAATCCCGGAGATACAATATTAGCNATGAGTCTTGCTGAGGGNGGACATTTGACTCATGGACATCCGATGAATTTTTCNGGTCGTCTTTTTAATATTATTCCTTATGGTGTTAAACAAGATACTGAATNTATTGATTATGAAAATATTCAAAAATTAGCAGATGANCATAAACCAAAAATGATAGTAGCTGGAGCNAGTGCTTATTCAAGAATCATTGACTTTAAGAAAATACGGGAAATTTGTAATTCTGTTAATGCNTTNATGCTCGTAGATATGGCGCATATTTCTGGATTGGTTGCATCTGGTCATCATCCAAGNCCCGTACCNTTATCTGACTTTGTAACAACNACTACNCATAAAACATTAAGNGGTCCAAGAGGAGGTCTNATTTTATGNAAGGAACAATTTGCTGCTGATGTAGACAAACAAATTTTTCCAGGTACNCAAGGAGGTCCNCTTATGCACACAATTGCNGNAAAAGCAGTTTGTTTTGGAGAAGCTTTAAAGCCTGATTTTAAAANATATGTTAATCAAATAATTTTAAACGCTCAAGTTATGGCTAAAGAATTATCATCNNANCAGATTCGNATTGTATCAGGAGGTACGGATAACCATCTTATGCTTGTTGATTTATCTGCTCTTGATACTTCAGGAAAAGAGGTNGCNNCAGCATTNGATAAAGCTGCGATTACCGTAAACAAAAACTCTATTCCATTNGATAAAAAGAGTCCATTTGTNACATCTGGNATAAGAGTTGGNACGCCNGCNGTAACAACTCGCGGAATGCGNGAAAAAGAAATGNTTCTTATTGCAGAAATGATTAAAAAGATAGCNCACGATCCTTCTANTGAATCCTTAATNTCAACAATTAGAGAGGAAGCGATAAGCTTATCGTCTGATTTTCCAATTCTTTAATACCTGNATNTAAAAATTTAAATTACTCACCCTGCGTTAATTTTTTTTGTAGCTCAAGCATACATTTCCAAACTAATTTTTTGCATTCTGGATTTTTGATCATAAAATTCAAATCACAAATTAACAAAGCTGGAATATTTAAGTATTTAGAAATAGAATTTAATGTGATCTGTTTATTTTCATTATTATCAATTATTGGTTTAAAATTATCTCCCATAAAAATAATTGATTTTGGCTGAGCTTCTAAAATTTCATTATTTATATTTATTTTATATTCGTCTATTGAAGCATGACTATATTTTTCTAAAATCATAACTAAAACTTGCTCCTCCGAATACTTTAGAGCTTCAATTATTTTTTTTAACAATGTTGAATTATTTTTTTCAATACTACCGTCAATATCACTTTGTGAAATCTCTCTTATAAACATAATATCTGCAGACTTCTTTCTCCCTTTAAGAATAAATTTCTGAGACTCATGAATGTCTTCGAAAATTGATTTACTGCATTCAATTCGCTCTTTTCCCATAAGCAATTCTACTTCCAGGTATTTTTGAAGTTTTTCGATTAAATTATTTAATTTACTCTCTGACATCTAATTTAAACCTTTCAAAAAATAATTCATGTCTTTTGCAAGTGGAGCCTGAAAAATTAATTTCTTTTCATTTTTCGGATGAATTATCTCTAATGAACATGCATGCAACATATGTCTTTCAACATCAAAAATTTTAGCCGTACTTTTTTTATTTCCATATAACTTATCACCTATTACAGGATGGCCAATATGCGCTAAATGCACTCGGATCTGATGGGTTCTTCCTGTTCTTATATCAATATTAACCTGTGTTGTGTTTTCAAAAACTTTTTCTACAGATACTAACGAAATTGCTTTTCTCCCTCCACTTTTAAGAACTGTTTGTTTTTTTCTATGGATAGGATGACGACCCATAAAATTTTCAATGAAAATTTCTTTTTCTAAGTTTCCAAATACAATGGCTGTATACATTTTTTTAACAATTCGTGACTTAAATTGCTCTTGAAGCTTTTCTTTAATATAATTATTTTTTGCTACTACTAAGACTCCGCTTGTATCCTTATCTAACCTATGAACAATTCCGGCACGATCAACTGAATTCAATTCTTCATTGTACCCTAAAAGTCCATTCATTATTGTTCCATTAAAATTTCCAGCACCTGGATGAACTATAATATGAGGTTGTTTATTGATAGCCATTAAAAATTCATCCTCATAAAGAATTTCTAATTCTAATTTTTCTGGTTTATCATATATCTGATTTTCGTCATCAAAATTAAGATTATACGAAATAACATCACCTAATTTTATCTTTCGATTTGATTTGGTTGATGCACTGTTAAGAAAAATTTTTCCATCATCAATATATTTTTTAACTCTTGAACGAGAAATTTTTAAATCATTTGATAAAAATTGATCGATTCTTAAACCATCATCTGAACCACTAACTTTGATGTGTTTTTTCATAATAGAATCACTTTAATAATAAATCTGACACATTGTAAGTTAAGAATGTTATTTAGATAAGTATATAAAATTTTTTTACTGTATCTATAAATCTACAAATGTATGTTTTTCATGACTAGCTCCCGGATGTGTAACAGCACCATCTCTTGCCGGACCAACTAACTGAGCATATTTATGCAATGCACCTGACGTATAATTTGTTTCTCTTGGTTTCCATTCTTTTTTTCTATTTTCTAATTCATGTTCACTTAATTTTACATCTAATGTTCCAGCCTTTGCGTCAATACAAATAATATCGCCTGTTTTTATTAAGCCAATTGGACCTCCAACAGCAGCTTCAGGACCAACATGACCTATACAAAATCCTCTAGTTCCACCCGAAAATCTACCGTCTGTAATTAATGCAACTTTATCTCCTGCACCCTGTCCATATAACGCCGCTGTAGTAGAAAGCATTTCTCTCATCCCAGGACCTCCCCGTGCTCCTTCATACCTAACAACAATAACTTCTCCGTCTTTATATTCTCTTGCCTGAACAGCTTCGAATGCTTCTTGCTCACCGTCGAAAACTCTTGCTGGTCCTTCAAAAAATAACTCCTTTAAACCAGCTATTTTTACAATTCCTCCTTCTGGAGCAAGGTTTCCCTTTAGGCCAACAACCCCACCAGTCGGATGTATAGGATTTGAAATTGGAAATACTACATCTTGATTTTTTGGTAACTTTACTCCATTATAATTTTGAGCAATTGTTTTACCAGTTACCGTTATACAATCTCCATGAATATATCCATGGTCTAATAATTCTTTGATAACTACTCCAACTCCCCCAATATCGAATAAATCTTTTGCTACATATTTTCCACCGGGTCTTAAATTTGCAATATACGGAGTTTTTTTAAAAATTTCGGCAACATCAAATAAGTTAAACTTTATTCCAGCTTCATGGGCTATAGCTGGTAAATGCAAGGCGGCATTTGTTGAGCCACCTGTAGCCGCCACAATTGCTGCGGCATTTTCTAATGCTTTTAAAGTAACAATATCTCTTGGATACGGTCCTCCGTTTTTAATTAATTCTACAACTGCTTCTCCTGATGCTTTTGCATATTCATCTCTACTCTCATAAGGAGCTGGTGCTCCGGCTGAATTTGGTAAAGCTAATCCCATTGCTTCAGATACGCATGCCATTGTATTAGCAGTAAATTGGCCACCACATGCTCCGGCTGATGGGCAGGCCACACATTCTAATTCCTTCAAGTCAGTATCTGAAAATTCCCCACTTGCATGTTTACCTACAGCCTCAAAAACATTTACAACATCGACATCTTTTCCTCTAAATTTACCGGGTAAAATTGTTCCCCCGTACATAAATACAGAAGGTACATTCAGCCTTAACATAACCATCATCATTGCCGGTAAAGATTTATCACATCCTGCTAATCCAACCAACGCATCATAACAATGACCTCTCATGGTTAATTCAACAGAATCTGCTATTACTTCCCTTGATA
>PASA01000027.1 GCA_002712105.1 Kiritimatiellaceae bacterium | reverse complement strand
GGCGTTGGAGCTGGAATATTTAATTCTTTAGAAGAGGCGTTTGAAACTTTAGAAAAGAAAAAAGTAATAGAGCCAACAGGAGACGATTTAAGCTTCGCTTACAAAGAATGGAAAGAAGCGCTAGAAAAATGGATTTAAACTTAGGAGAAAGAGATGAGTGTTGTAACAGGAAATACTGAATATTTTAAAGGGATAAGCCAAATTCAATATGAGGGAAAAGAAAGTGATAATCCCCTTGCGTTTAAGTGGTATGACAAAGACCACGTTGTCGCTGGAAAAACAATGAGCGAACATTTCCGTTTTGCGGTAGCTTATTGGCATAGTTTTTGTGGAGTTGGCAGTGACCCTTTTGGTCCAGGCACGCAGCAATTTCCATGGGCAGTTGGGACAGATGCTGATGAGCGTGCAAAAAATAAAATGGACGCAGCGTTTGAGTTTATTACAAAGATCGGAGCGCCATATTATTGTTTTCATGATTTTGATTTGGTTGAAGAAGGAGATACGTTTGCCGAATCTTCTAAAAGGCTTGAAGCAATTACAGAATATGCAAAGTTAAAACAAAACGAGTCAGGAGTTAAGCTCCTTTGGGGAACAGCCAATCTTTTTAGTAATCCGCGATATATGAATGGAGCCGGAACTAATCCGGATTTTAATGTTGTAGCCTATGCCGGCGCCCAATTAAAGAATGCTATTGACGCTACGATTGCCTTAGACGGGGAAAATTATGTTTTTTGGGGCGGTAGAGAGGGCTACATGAGTCTGCTGAACACAAACATGAAAAAAGAGTTGGATAATTTTGGCAACTTTCTTCGTATGGCCCGAGATTATGCTCGTGGCCAAGGATTTAAAGGAACATTTTTTATTGAGCCTAAGCCGGCCGAGCCCAGCAAGCATCAATACGATTTTGACGCTGCGACGGTAATAGGATTTTTGCAACAGCAAGGGTTGTCGGAAGATTTTAAATTAAACCTTGAGGTTAATCACGCTACTTTAGCCCAGCATACTTTTCAGCACGAACTACAAGTTGCCGTCGATGCAGGAATGTTAGGGTCCATTGACGCAAATCGTGGAGATTATCAAAATGGATGGGATACGGATCAATTCCCAAACAATCTACTAGAAACTACAGAGCAAATGATGATTATCTTGCAAGGCGGAGGCTTTCAAGGCGGAGGCGTTAATTTTGACGCCAAGGTTCGAAGAAATTCTACGGACAGAGACGATTTATTCATTGCGCATATAAGCGGTATGGATACATTTGCTCGCGCCCTTATAGCCGCTGATAAGATTTTAACAGAGTCAAGTTACGGCAAGATGCTAGCCGATAGGTATGCATCATTTGATAGTGGTGATGGGGCGGCGTTTGCGTCTGGAAAATTAACGCTTGAGCAGCTGGCATCTATTGGCTCGAATGGCGGAGAGCCGTCGCTAACCAGCGGCAAGCAAGAGTTGTATGAGGCGATCATAAATCAGTATGTATAAATAATCTTTGCGTATTGCTTTTTGATTATCAGATGGAGGAATAAAAATGAAAAAAGCAATATTGTTTATATTATTCTTGAGCATGGAGTTTTTAGCTAATGCATTTCTTTATACCAATAATGTTGACGGTAGAGTATATGATTCATCAAGCGGACAGTATGCAAATAGCTCGTGGGTATTTAATAATGATATGCGTTGGATGGGTTCATCCAATGGCGTAGCGAATTTCAGTCATTCAACTTTTAATAATTTTTGTGATTATACAAGCTTAGCATCTGGCCCAAACGCCAATCAGACTCCTGGTACAGTGATTCTTGCTCATTCATCAGGCACCATACATTTTATTTTGCCCGGATCCGGCTTCGTTGATGCTTCTCATGCTAATCTAACTCATTCAGTATTTGGTTTTCTCGGAGGAGGAGGGACGACCGTAGATTTTTCATATGCTAATGTGGCGAATTCAACCATTCATTATGGAGGAATTTATCATTATACTGACGTTGACAATGCCACNATAACCGGTTATCCCATTTCGTCTCGAGGAGTTACCGGNGNGCCAGCCTCTCTTCCAAACGGCGTTTCATTGCGTAACG
Source organism: Kiritimatiellaceae bacterium (assembly GCA_002712105.1). Lineage (GTDB taxonomy): Bacteria > Verrucomicrobiota > Kiritimatiellia > Kiritimatiellales > Pontiellaceae > Pontiella. The sequence goes on along the minus strand of PASA01000027.1, from coordinate 21,380 downwards.
GAATATTTTTTAGCGATGATCAATTTAACCCAAGCGATCATCCAAACGCTGATTTCTCATTCGAGGCATTTAATGGCACACGGTTTTTAGGAGATTATAGCGGGGCAGATTTTAGCGGGGCAACGTTTAGTAACCGCGGAATGGATTTGGCTGAGCTTTCCGGTACGTTTACAAACGCAAACTTCTCTGAAGCGGTTTTTGATGGAGTTGTTATTGACCCTAATAATGCAAGTAGTTTTTATGGAGCAAATTTCTCTGGGGCAGTTTTTTCTGAGGACATATACGGTGGCGTGGGGAATTTGTCTTATTCTATTAGCACATTTAGTAATTTAGTATTTGGGCTAGTTTCAAATAATTGTACTTTAACGCATGCTGTTATTCCAGGGTTCCCAGATGGTTACAATGGAGATCCAGTTTATGATTTTACCAACCAAGCATCTAACTTTAATGCAGAAGTTACAACCCTTGAGGAGGACATCATAGCTCTTGAGGCTTTGGTTTTGAGTTATTCAAATCAAGTTGAATCATTTTCAGATGTAGCCGCTGCAGAATCATCAGGTCTTAGCATTATTGTTGCAGGTTTAGATGACAATGTTGAAGATCTTACTAATACAACAGCCGGACAATCAAACTGGATATCAACAACGGTGGTTAATTGGAATAGCACTTTAGATGATATTTCAGAGGATGTAACAACATTAGATGGCCAAGTAACCTCATTAAGCAATACAGTTGCTGAAACCATAAACGATTTAGTTCCGGGAGTTGATGTCATAACAAATAATAACGGTGTTATCACTCTTGGCTTTTCGGTTAAACAAAGCGGAGATCTTGAAAGCTGGGATACTTTATATGACTTTGGACAGGTAAGCATTATTGCAACTAACGATGTGAAGTTCTATCGCTTAAGACAAGAGTCTCAGAAAGGTCAATAAGCTTGTTCGATATCGTTTTCAAAGATGAGTCTTTGCTAGCTGTTAATAAACCCTGTGGTCTTTTGAGCGTTCCGGGCAGAAGTCTAAATAGGAAGGATTGTTTAATTAATCGATTGCATGGTAAATTTCCTGAGGCTTTGTTGCTTCATCGATTAGATATGGATACGTCCGGAGTTATAATATTTGCACGAACTTTGACTGCTCAGAAGAGTCTCGCAAAAGCATTTGAAAAGCGGGAAGTTAATAAAAAATATGTCGCATGGGTTGATGGTATTATTAAAGATGAAGCCGGAGAAATTGATTTGCCCATTCGAAAAGATATGCAACATTCATTGCCTCCAAAACATATTGTTGATTTTGAATATGGAAAACCCTCAATAACTAGATGGAAAGTTAGCGATAGAAATGAATTGTCAACGAGACTGGATTTATATCCAGTAACAGGAAGGTCTCATCAATTAAGAGTGCATCTTAAGGAAATCGGACATCCTATTATTGGCGATCCAATCTATGGGATGAAGAAAGAACGAATGTTATTACATGCAGAAAAAATATCATTTAATCATCCAGAAGATCATCAATGGATAGAGCTTGAATGTCCTGCGCCATTTTGAAAAAATAATTTCATGAATGATGTGTGCGTAAAAGGTAGGCTAGATGGGCTTGAAATCGCATTCGCCTTTGCTGACACAACAGAGGTTGTTAATAAGTTAGTCTTAATTCATGATTGTGATCCGGTTGCTGCGCATTTGTTTGGTCGATGTATAACAGCATCAGTGTTAAGAGCGTCCCTTTTGCCAGATGGACAAAGGCTCAATATTAACTGGCAATATCCAGGAGAATTAAAAGCAATAGTTATTGATGCGGGCCATGACGCCTCGCTAAGAGGTATAATTTCACCTTCTTATTTACATAATATAGCACAATCTCAGGATGAGATATTTGGTGATATTGGGGAGATCAAAACGGTAGTAATGGATAAAGGAAAGGTTTTAAGATCTAGCGTAACACCGGTTTCTTTGCATGATCCAGTGAATGATTTTGCCTATCATTTTTCAATCTCTGACCAAATTGAAACAAGTATAAAGGCGCTAATAGGATTTACGCCAGATGAAAAAAATCCTGTTGCTTTATCAAATGGAATAATGATTCAGGCGCTTCCAAATTGTGACTTAAACATATTTGAAAATATTAGGAAAAAAATGGAAAAAGATAGTTTTGCGAATCTTTTAAAAGTTAAGGATGGTAAAAATATTTTAGAAGACGTAATTGATGAATTAATTAGAGATGAAAATGATTATCATTCTTGTATAATAGGATCCAAAATTTCTCCAAAATTTATATGCAACTGTTCATCAGAAGAGAAATTTTCTATTGTATTAAAAAGCATTTCAATTCCAGAGAGAATGGAGATTGTTAAGGAGAACAATCCATTAAAAATAAATTGTGAGTTCTGTAAGAAAACACATGAGGTAACAGTCAAGGAATGTATAAAATATTGGAATAATTAAGACATATTTTTGTGAATTATTTTTTTTAGTTTTATGACGCTTTAGTTTGCGGTAGTATATTACATTTTGCTATAAACGACGTTTAGATTTAAAGAATACTCTAAAGGAATTTATGACAAAAAAAAATACTGAAGATAATTCTGAAGAACCGATTAAAAACACCCCCAACGAAAACCCGGACGCTAATCAATACGGTGCTGATCATATAACAGTTTTGGAGGGAATTGAAGCTGTTCGAAAACGTCCAGCTATGTATATAGGAGATACCGGGGCCAGGGGTTATCACCATTGTGTATATGAGGTTGTTGATAATTCAATCGATGAAGCTCTTGCTGGATATTGTACGAATGTAGAAGTGAGAATTAATGCAGACGGCTCTCTATCTGTTATTGATGACGGAAGAGGAATTCCGGTTGATATACATCCCACAGAAAATAAGCCTGCGGTCACAGTTGTTTTAACTGTACTTCATGCAGGAGGCAAGTTTGACTCCGAGACATATAAGGTTTCAGGCGGATTGCATGGCGTAGGTGTTTCATGCGTAAATGCACTGTCTGAATGGCTCGAGGTTGAGGTTAAGAGAGACGGTTTAGTTTATCATCAAAGATTTGAAAAAGGAGTTGAGACTACTGAGCTAGTAAAAATAGGGAAGACAAAAGAAACCGGGACAACAGTTAGCTTTATGCCAGACCATAGTATCTTTACTCATGAAAGTGGTTTTCAATGGGATATTCTGTCGGCAAGACTAAGAGAGCTCGCATTTTTAAATAGAGGCGTATCTATTACGTTAAAAGAAGATTTAAATAGTCGGCAAGAAGTATTCAAGTATGAAGGAGGCATAAAAGAATTTATTTTACATTTAAATAAAAATAAATCTCCTATGCATCCTGAGGTTATTCATTTTGAAAGAGAAAAAGATGATGTTGTTGTCGAGATTGCCATGCAGTATTCAGACGCTTTTAATGAGACAATTTTTTCATTTGCTAATAACATTAATACAATTGAAGGAGGAACACATTTATCTGGATTTAGATCCGCATTAACCAGAACAGTTAATTCTTATGCAAAATCAAATAAGCTAATAAAAGATGAAAAACAGTCTATGAGCGGAGAAGATATTCGTGAAGGAATCACGGCTGTTATTAGTGTAAAAATTCCGGATCCGCAATTTGAAGGACAGACAAAAACAAAGCTTGGTAACGGCGAGGTGGAAGGAATTGTTCAGCAAATTGTTAACGAAGAATTAGGAAGTTGTTTCGAGGAAAACCCTGTTGTTGCTAGAGCGATCATCGATAAAGCTGTTGTTGCCGCAAGAGCACGATTAGCTGCTAGAAAAGCTCGAGATTTAGCTCGAAGAAAAGGAGCCTTGGAAAGCGGCGGCTTGCCAGGAAAATTAGCAGACTGCTCGAGTCGTGAACCGGATAGGACAGAGCTATATATCGTCGAGGGAGATTCGGCAGGAGGTTCAGCAAAGCAAGGAAGAGACAGAGAATTTCAAGCTATTTTACCCGTTAAAGGAAAGGTAATTAATGTTGAAAAGGCTAGGCTTGATAAAGTTTTAGCTAATGATGAAATAAGGACTATGATTACGGCGATTGGCACTGGAATTGGCAATGATGATTTTGATATTGAAAAAGCAAGATACCATAAAATTGTAATAATGACTGACGCAGATGTAGATGGCGCACACATTAGAACATTACTTTTAACTTTTTTCTACAGGCAAATGCCCCAATTAATTGAAAACGGTTTTGTTTACATTGCTCAACCTCCTTTATATAAGGTTACACGTCGTAAAAGAGAAGAGTACGTAGAATCCGACGAGCATTTAACAAAAATATTGCTCAACCTTGGATCAGAAGGATTGGTTTTAGAAGACGATTCGGGCAAGACTCTAAAAGAGGGGCAAAATCTCAGGATTCTTCTTGAGCATTTAACTGAAGTAGAAAAAGCGGGAGAAGTTCTTGCAAAAAGAGGAGTAAATTTAGAAGAATATATTCTTAAAAAGAACAAAGAAACAGGTGATTTTCCAAGATATTGTGCATATTTAAATCTTCCAGATGAAGACCCTAAGGTTGAATATGCATACGATGATCATGATTTGCAAAAGATTTTTTCTGGCACAGAACTTCCTGAAAAACATACAGAGCTTTTTGTTTCAAAGCCCCTCAGAAAATCTGTCGACCTTTTAGAAGCCGATGGTTTTTCAGCAGATGAGTTAACGGGAGCTGGTAAATCAAGGTTTGTCCTAAATGATAAGGATCAAAAAATTGAAATCAGTGGATTGCTTGATTTGCTCGAAGTGATTAGAGAGCTTGGCCGAAAGGGAATGACTATTCAGAGATATAAAGGGCTCGGAGAGATGAATCCATCTCAGCTTTGGGAAACAACCCTTGATCCTAATTCACGAAGGATGACCAAGGTAATGCTAGAGGACGCGGTCAAAGCAGACCAAATGTTTACTATTTTAATGGGTGACGAAGTAGAGCCAAGAAGAGAATTTATCCAAGAGAATGCATTGTATGCAACAAATCTTGATATTTAAAGGCGGAGAATATGGACGAATTAAAAGAACGAATTGATCTAATAAATATAGAAGATGAAATGCAGCGAGCATACATCGACTATTCGATGTCTGTTATCGTAGGAAGGGCGCTTCCAGATGCAAGAGATGGACTAAAGCCCGGAAATAGAAGAATTTTATATGCAATGAAAGAGCGCGGATGGACGCACAGTAAAGCATATGTTAAATGCGCTAAAGTTGTTGGCGAAGTTATAGGTAATTACCATCCACATGGGGATACNGCNGTTTATGACACCATTGTTAGAATGGCGCAAGAGTTTGCTATGCGANGCATGTTAATTGATGGNCAAGGAAATTTTGGTTCAATCGATGGCGATCGTGCTGCAGCATATCGATANACCGAGTGNAGACTAAGACCGCTTGCTGAAGAGCTGCTTGCAGATATTGACAAAAACACAGTTAATATGAGGCCAAACTTTGATGAATCTCTTATGGAGCCTGTGGTACTTCCGGCCCGTGTCCCAAATTTGTTAGTCAACGGTTCTACGGGAATTGCCGTAGGAATGGCTACGAATATTCCTCCTCATAATTTAACAGAAGTAGTCGACGGAGTTATTGCTTTTATAGACAATCCAGAAATCTCTATCGAGGAGATATGCGAGCACATAAAAGGTCCAGATTTTCCCACTGGCGGTACCATTTATGGGTTATCGGCTGTTAGAGATTTATATACAACCGGTAGAGGAAAGATAAAAGTTCGCGGAAAAGCAACAATTGAAGAAGATGATAATGGGAAGGCACGAATAATAATAACTGAAATCCCTTATGCATTAAATAAAACATTATTGATTCAAAAAATTGTTCATTTAGTTAGAGAAAAGAAGCTAGAAGGAATTTCTGATTTAAGAGATGAGTCCGGTAAAGATGGGATTAGGCTNGTAGTAGAACTTAAAAAATCAGCCGTTCCAAACGTCTTATTAAATAATCTATTTAAATTTACTCAACTCGAATCTACTTTCGGTGGAATTATGTTGGCGATTGATAAAGGCAAGCCACGCGTAATGAATATAAAAGAAGTTCTAAAATGCTTCATCGATCATCGTTTCGAGGTCATAACAAGAAGAGCGCAGTTTGATTTAGATAAAGCAGAAGCTCGAGCCCATATTTTAGAAGGCTTGTTGTTAGCAATGGATAACATGGATGAGGTTGTAAAAATTATCCGTGATTCCAAGCATAGAGAAGAAGCACAGGAGCGTTTGATTAAAAAATTCAAATTTTCTGAAACTCAAGCAAAAGCAATTCTTGATATGCGTTTATACCAGCTAACCGGACTTGAAAGAGGCAAGGTTGAAGGTGAATATGAAGAGTTAAAAAAATTAATGCAGTATCTTGAAGATTTGCTTGCACATCCTGAAAAAATTTATGCGGTCATGAAAGAAGACCNCGAAGAGATTCGGGCTAAATACGGCGAGAACAGAAAGACGGAGCTATCTATTAACGAGGGGGAAATTGATATAGAGGATCTTATTGCCGATGAGCCTTGTGTTATAACACTAACAAACACTGGATATATAAAGAGAGTTCCNACAGATACTTATAGGCAACAAAGAAGAGGCGGTAAAGGCGTAATAGGAATGAATACAAAAGATGAAGACTTTGTAGAGCATGTNTTTACTGCAAGTACGCACGATTATTTATTGTGCTTTACGGAAGACGGCAGAATGTATTGGCTAAAGGCTTATCAAGTTCCAGAGGGCTCTCGNCAAGCNAAAGGGAGNTCGTTAGCAAATGTACTGCAAATGACACAAGAAGAAAAGTTAGCAGCAATCCTATGTGTTAGAGAGCTAGACGATAATAGTCGCCACCTTCTAATGGCGACTAAAAATGGAGTCGTTAAAAAAACCGTTTTATCTGCATATAAAAACGTTCGTGTAGCCGGAATAAATGCGATTAAAATTGATGAAGATGATAGTTTAATCGGAGTAGTTCTTACCGCTGGTGATGATGATATTATGTTAAGTATGAAGAAAGGAAAGGCTATACGTTTTCATGAAAAAGATGCNAGAGCTGTTGGACGAGTTTCNCGAGGCGTAAGAGGAGCAAGNCTTGAGAAAGATGATAGAATTGTTTCNGTCGATATTGTTGACAATAATGCTTCTATGATGGCGATAACAGAAAATGGTTTTGGTAAGCGAACCAGTTTCGATGAGTATAGAGCTCAATCAAGAGGCGGAAAAGGAGTTATAAGCATCCAAACTACAGAAAGAAATGGCGATGTTGTCAGCGCCCATGCTGTTACAGATGACCATAGATTGATGCTAATAACCGAAGCCGGACAAATGATATGCATCGGAGCCAGTGATTTAAGAGTGATTGGAAGAAATACGCAAGGCGTGAAACTGTTTGATCTTAAGGAAAACGACCGATTGGTTTCCGCAGCCGTCCTTGATCCAGAGGAAATAAAGGAAGAGCCTGATAATGCTGAAGAAAACGCTCCTGATAATAATCAATAGTCTTTTAGTAATGAGTTTTTTTTCATTTGGCATGGGCAAAAGGCCAAACGAAAATTTCCAAAAAAATGAACCAAAAGCATCATATATTTTATACTCAAAGAATAATGCTTATGGATTAATGAAAGAGGGAGATAAGCCTTTTTTTTCCTTAGGAATAAACCATATTCAGGCGATTACATACCCAACGCCGTTAGAAATTTTTTANAAAAAATATGATGGCAAATGGACAGANGCCGCTCTTGATATAAAGAAAAACTTATTAAAATGGGACTTTAATACTGCAGGTTATGGTACNCCAAATGAGTTGAGAAAAATNATGCCCTTCATGATGCCNTGTCANCCNCTTGTNCAAAATTCAGCTTATTTAGGGAANGATCAATTTTCGTATGNAGATATTTTTGATCCAAAAATAAAAAANGAAATTGTNAAAAAAATAGAAAATATGACNCGAGAAAAANATAATCCAAATCTTGTGGGNTATTATTGGACCGATACGCCGATGTGGGATCTTGAAAAATCAAGAAAAAGATTTGGAANGAACTGGGTTGATTTNATTAAAAATCTACCGGAAGAGTCATACGGAAAAAAACGATATAACCAATTTAAAAGAGATTGTTTGTTGANTCAGTANCCTGCAAAAGANGANGATTTTTTAGGAATTATTGCAGAAGAATATTATGGATTAATAGGCCCTGCAACTCGAAANAATGANCCAAATACTTTAATTTTTGGCGAGCGATATTTAATGGATAATCANCCAAAACAAGTTTTAATTGCCGCATTGCCTTTTATTGATGTCTTATCCATTCAGCCAAANGGAACANGCTTCATTAATAAATATTACGANGATTTATATGCGTTTACCGGNAANCCTATCATAATATGTGATCATCAATGTAGTTTNCCCACTCATTCGCATAAGNATACAATGTGGGANCAGTTAGAAAGCCAAGAGCATGTCTGTGGAGCATATGACGNGCACTTGATAGCGGCAGCATCAAAGCCNTATATNATCGGCTATCATCGTTGCCAGTATATGGATAGATATGANGAAAATCTCNAGATGTTAAAGCAGGGAATGGTTCAACAAAATGGCGTTCCGTATGAGCCTCATGCNACGTTAATAAAGGAAGTTAATAAAAAGGNTAAAGACTTATTTAATNAGAATAGATTTATTAGATAGATTNAGAATAAACATCCCATGNATTTTTTGCTTNAATCCATTTATTTCNGTTCACAGGCGTATAATTGTTTATCTCATTTCTAAAAGAACGTCTTACTAAGAGTCTTCCATTTTCGATATCATCGATTTNNCCTAAGGCAATCATTTGAATAAGAATATTTCCTATTGCAGTTGCCTCTATGGGCCCGGATANGACAGGCAGCCCCGTTGAATTAGCAGTCATTTGATTTAGTAGTTCATTTTTTGAGCCTCCTCCNACAATGTNAACATTGTCAAAAGGTATNCCGGTNATTTTCTTTAANGAATTAAATGTNTCGGCATATAAAAATGCTAANCCCTCATAAGCAGNNCTTACTATTTCATCATGCGTGNCAGGNGAATCCTGTCCAGTTTGATTACAAAAATTTTTAATTCTATTTTCCATATCACCAGGNGAAAAAAACATTTCGTGGGCAGGATTTATAAAAAATTTAAATGGAGTAGCTCTTTCAGCCATTGNNACCATATCTGNAAAGCTATANGAANAACCATTTTTATNCCANATTCTTTTGAGNTCTTGAATTATCCATAANCCNTTCATATTTTTNAAAAATCTGATAGAATTGTTGATGCCTACTTCNTTNGTGAAGTCTTCATTTAATGCTTCATCATTAATTAATGGTTTTTCTAATTCGCATCCAAATAAAGACCATGTTCCNGAGCTTAAAATAGCGCTTNTAGTGGANNTTTCAANAGGAGCNGCAGCAAATGCACATGCGGTATCATGGCCTGCNCCCGCTATNACAGGNATTTNNTNGTAANANCCAACNNTAGTNCCNCTANTAATGAGCTTNGGAAGNATATCGGTTCTAATTCCTAGNCTTTGAAGTAAGTCAATATCCCATGACTGGGTAGAGGGATTATAAAANTGAGAAGTNCTTGCTATAGTTTTTTCCGCATAAATTTTCCCTGTTAGCATATAGGANAACAANTCGGGAGAGAAAATAAGGNTGGAAGATTCTAGATAGCTTTTATCATTTTGTAATTTNANCGCNAANCATTGATATAANGTATTNAGCTCCATAAATTGTATNCCAGTTTTTTGATATATCTCTTTNTTCGAAACNANNTTAAANGCCTNTTCAAATAATCCTGANGTTCTNTCGTCTCTATAGTGTACGGGNTCTTCNANNAAAGCNCCATCTTTATCAATNAGNCCAAAATCAACNCCCCATGTGTCAATTGCNATTGANGATATAGGATGTTCNGATTCTGCTAGTTTTATTCCATTTTTNATATTTGATAATAGNGAAGAGAAGTCCCANCGAAGAATNCCNTCGTTATTATTTGGACCATTCCAAAATCTATTTATTTCTTTAATAGNTAANTTGTTATTATCAAGAATGCCTAGCATNGTTCTNCCGCTAGATGCTCCNAAGTCTATCGCTATAAATGCTTTACTCATTTTATATTTTCGGTGCGTTTTCTAACAGATATTTTTCNGCTTTNGGGCTCCACAGACCATTGTTTTGATCAATTAGCANGCCNAATTNTTTATANAGCTCTCCGTCNTTATTTTTAAACTCANCAAGCGCTGTTAAAGGNANGTCGATATGAGTATATATNAATTTCTTTCCTCCGGGNACGNTTGGTAAATNTAATGTTGTTTCTGGAACTGCATTGAGTCCACCAACATGNGTTATNAGGGCGGATGGATCAACTCCTCCATTTGACATTAAGTCTAGAGCTTCTTTCAAATCATTTGTATTNCCTCCGCTTGTAGCTACCACATGGGTAGCGCTATAATGAATATCATAGAAGTTCATGGANGCTGAAAATNTAGGATCAGANGGTCCGGCAAAAAAGTTCANACAGCCGTCAAGAGCTAAGATTTCGTCNGCCTGTTCAATTAATGANGCNACAGGTGCAAAAACAAAAACATCATTATATCCATTTTCAGGAGAAATAGATTTAAGGTANGNNGAATCAACTTTTGCAGAGTTAATATANTTNATTTNAATGCCTTGNGCNAAAGCTCTCTCNTTNGAATATATNCTTTCTGCTCGATTTAGTCGTTCTTGNTCTATGTCAGNAACCAACATAAATTTGGGNNTTCTGTCGCAATGGAAAATATAATCAATNGCNGCTAATCCCATTGGNCCAACCCCGGCTAACAAGGCCAAGGCNCCATCTTCGACTATGCCCATTTCATGATCATAACTCCCTTGTTTTGTGTGATAATTTGCATGACAGGCGCCAGCTACACAAGAAATTGGTTCTGCCAAAGANCCNAGATAAAATGCCTCTCCTTCAAAAGGAAGAAGGCATCCGTTTTGCATAACTTCCGNGGGTATAATCACGTATTGTGCATNTCCGCCTATAAATGGNTAAGAATANCCCGGAGCAGATAATAAGCCTACNGGNCCGTTCGGATCATTTAGAGCAGGNTGAATNGCAAATTTTTGTCCTGANAAAAAANTATNTTTCCATTCATCGCCCACCTCAATAATTTCACCACAAAATTCATGTCCAATAATTATTGGATTTTGATCAATATCATCAGGAACACGTTTGTGANTAGAGCCTTGATTGGATGCTTTAAATGATGACATGCATAAAGAGTCTGAAACTACTTTTGCAAGNATTTCATNCCTNTTTATTGATGGAAGNTCAAATTCTTCNAGNCTTAAATCATTTGCTCCATATAGTCGAACCGCTTTTGCTCTCATTTTTTCCTCATTAGTTTAGCATTACTTGCCCGCCTGTAACAGGAAGTGCTTGACCCGTTTCATACTTTTGTTCAATTAAATATAANATAGCTTTGATTAAATCCTCACAAGTACANCCTCGGCCCATAGGAATCATTGANTCGTAATAATCTCTAACGTCTTGTATGGTTTTNGCTCCTGGNACCTTTCCNCTTTCNAGATACTGAATNAATAATCCATCTTTGGGATCTGACCACAANGGACCATCNAAAAAATTACCAGGACAAATCGTATTNACCTTTATACCNTCNGAGATAAGCTCTTTTGCAAAGCTTTGTGTAAGCCCTATAGCTCCAAATTTAGATCCGGCNTATGCNCCGTTTTTATTAGAGCCTTCAAGCGCTGATTTNGATGCAATATTAATTATATTTGTTGTATATTGTTTTGAAGANGAATGCATTTTTTCCATTATTGGAGATACATGTTTAGTACATAAGAAAAAGCCCATATANTTAACATTAGTAACNAATTCAAANTCAGATTTTGATAATGTTTTAACNCTCCCAGCTTTTAANACTCCAGCGTTGCTAATAAATATATCTATTCCNCCAACNGCATANACAATTTTTTCTACCATNCTCATTACTGATTCNTCACAGGTGACATCACACTCGATGCCAAATGCAACNGATCGTTTATGNTCNTCGTTAAGTTTTTTTGCTAATGCTTCNGCTCCTTCTACATTAATATCTGCTATAAAAACAATTCCGCCATGATGAACAAGACCTCGAACAATTCCTTCTCCAAACCCCTGTGCNCCTCCTGTGACAACACATACATGATTATTAATGACCGCATTTCTACCTTGTTCAATGGGAGCGTCATTATTGCCTGANNANGCGTCGTCATAATCACGACCAATTAAAAAATCGCCAATGTCGTTAATTCNGACAGATCTNTATGTATTNTTAAACTTAGCATCAAGCTCATTGAAATCACAAATAAGNTCTGGGGACTTNATTTCNTTTGCNTAGTGCACAATTGAGCCTGCCGNATCTTGNAACGTTAANCCNCTGAGTTTAGTAGCAACGTCAATTATATTCATAGAAGCGCTCCTTTNATAATTTNCTTACATGGATCTAGGGCTTTCCCTATGTTGGAATAATGCTTAATCTTATCTGATAAGTTAAGAGAAAAATTTTTACTGTTTTGATTAAATAATCCTTCGCATTCATTTTCAGACGAAAGTTTTTCGTGTGCTATCAGCGCCCATGCTGCATCCACAAGGTGACTAAACTCCTTGTTAAGTAGTATTGGACAATTAAATGATTGTCTCGGACTGTTAATATCAACTCCACTAATTTCCATAAGATTATTTTTTTGGCATAGACTTTGAAGCCTGATTAGTTGTTGCATTTTATTTCGTGGCGGCATATAGGTTACCGCCTGAAAGCCTAGCTTAACTAACTCGTCTATCAAGTTATCCAAAAAGGAATCTTCAAAAGCTTGATTTTTTTTGTCTCCAGTTGCTGATTCATGAACATCTCCAAGATAAGCATATGCTGGAATAGCTCCGATGTGGCAGGCAAAATTCACCGCCTCCTCAACTTTTGGACATTCATTATTTGATGATGAAATGAAAAAATGTGGAACTAAGTCTGATTTAAACAGACCGAGCAAATCGTAAGCATAGTATTCATTGTTTTCATTAGACAGAAGGGGAAGCAGATTATTTGGAATATCAATGTCCAATCTCTCTAGCATTGAAACAAGACTGCTCCCTTTGCCAAAATTTTTAATAAATTTATTAGAAAGCGATAAGAGAATATGTCTTTCAGTAACAGTTCCTCCGCCATGGTATTTAGTTAATGGCATAACATCCTTTTGAAAGGAAAGAGATACATCTATATTGAACCTTGATAAATAATCATTAAGTTTTTGTGTTTCTTGTTCCATTCTTGCTTTTCTTGTTACCCGAATGGGTTTTAAGAAATCTTCGACCTTTTCAAGGTTTTGATGAGGGATTCCGTGAAACGCCATATAGATAATATTATTTTCATCTGGATTATTAAGCCTCTTATTTTTAAATATTGTGTTGTCTAGNGAAGCTCTTATTTCACATCCGACAGTCGTAGCTATACCCATAATTTGGCCCGCNGAGATAAATTCNTGAGCNCCGGCTACNGAGTCATGATCCATAAGTCCNACTGTTTGTATGCCGGCTTTGAGNGCTTCNGTAACGATATCAGTTGGGCTATAGGGACTAAAAGAATAATGAGAATGNACGTGATTATTNGTCTCTTCNGTTCTANNCACTGAGTTTTTTATTGATGCAGCNATANGNCTTAATTCGNTATACNCCTTTTTTTGCAAGTCGACTAATCTCCTCNCTTGTATAGTTTTGNGTTGGGTTAAAATTAGGTAGTGGNAAAATTCGTTCNTGGANNGCAGAGATNATCCAGTCNGGNTGAGGAAAGAATTCNTTTTCCATTTCGGCGGCCGGNGTTATCCANTTTTTAGAACCTANNACNGCAGGAGGAGCGTCNAAGTCATCAAAACANAATGTTGTTAGATTGGAGGCAACNGTATGAAGAANTGANCCTTTTTCAACTGAGTCAGATGCTAGNACAACTCTNCCCGTTTTTTGAACGGAAGAAANTAAAGAGTCNTAATTTAATGGGTTTATAAATCTNAGATCAATTACTTCTGCCTCAAGACCAAACTTTTCTTTTAAGATAGCTGCGGCNGACATTCCAGAATATAGAACAGGNCCAATCGNTATTATTGTNANATCAGACCCNNTTCTTCTTATTGCNGGTTCCCCTTCNGNTGTTTCATAATAGTCNNTTGGAACGCCCTCGGTTTCAAATTGCTCTCCAATACCATAGGTTTTTTGTGATTCAAAAAATATTACNGGATCNGTTCCNGATAAAGCCAAATTTAACATCCCTTTAGCATCGGTNGGNGTGGCAGGATAAAAAATCTTTAATCCCGGAATATGCGCAACCATTGCAGACCAATCTTGNGAATGTTGAGCGCCGTATTTATTTCCTACAGATATTCGNAGAACTAGCGGCATATTTAAAATNCCAGCNGACATTGCTTGCCACTTTGAAATTTGGTTAAAAATTTCGTCTCCNGCTCTTCCCATAAAGTCGCAATACATTAATTCCGCNCAGACTCTTCCTCCNCTTAATGCATACCCGCAAGCTGTACCTACAATTGCTCCTTCTGAAATAGGAGAGTTGAACAAGCGATGATAAGGCAATGATTCNGTTAGTCCACGGTAGCAGGCAAACGCTCCTCCCCAGTCTCTATTTTCTTCTCCGTACGCCACAAAAGTGGAATCGTTATAAAATCTATGCGCCATAGCTTCAAAGATGCCGTCTCTATATGTAAANAGTTTGTTTGCTGATATAGGNGCGNCTTCATCGTTAAATGCATAACGCTCTTTCCTNGCTAATTGTTTAACTCTAGGATTTTCCTTTAAAGGAAGAAGAGTTTCCGCTTCTCTANTATCTAGTGTCTCTATTTTTTTATTGGAAAACATAACNTTTTCAATATCAATGGCGTTGGAATAAGGAGAAATNTTTTCATCCACAACTTTAGATAAAGTATTCGTTATTCTGGTTACAACCTGAGATTGTATTNTTTCAGCATCATTTACATTTATTATTTTGTTTGAGACTAAATAATTTTTATACAAGTCAATACAGTCATTNTGTTGCCANAAATCCATTTCTTCTTTAGAGCGGTAGGATGATGCATCAGATGGAGAGTGTCCTGAGATTCTGTAAGTNACAATATCAAGAAAAGCNGGNCCTTTTCCTTTAANAAGTTTATTTTTACATCGCAAGGTAGCATCNGCAACGGCTAATGGATTGTATCCATCCACTCTTTCGGCATGCATTTGTGANGGATTAATTCCGGCACCAACTCGTGCGGCTATATCAAAACCCATTGTTTCNCCAGCGGTTTGTCCTCCCATACCATAGTGGTTGTTCATAATANTGAAAAGTATTGGAGGAAAGCCAAATTCTTTATCCCANAGGTCTTCAAATTGATCCATGGANGCAAANGAGAAGCTTTCCCAGACAGGACCNCACCCAAGCGAGGCGTCACCAATATTAGCTATGACAATCCCTTTTTTTNTGTTGATTAGTTTAAANAGAGCGGAACCAAGNGCAATGTCTGCGGAGCCACCCACGATGGCATTATTTGGCATGGATCCAAAAGGCGGAAAAAAGGCATGCATTGATCCTCCAAATCCTTTGTTGAATCCNGTTTTTCGAGCAAAAATTTCTGCTAGCGTTCCATAAAGAATAAAGTCTTCGGCCAAATC
Organism: Kiritimatiellaceae bacterium; assembly: GCA_002712105.1. Lineage (GTDB taxonomy): Bacteria > Verrucomicrobiota > Kiritimatiellia > Kiritimatiellales > Pontiellaceae > Pontiella. The sequence continues at coordinate 5,685 of PASA01000027.1, read as the reverse complement.
ATTTATATTTTTGTAATCTTCAACATTGAATGCTCGAATAATGTCTCCGTCTAAAAAATCTTCCATTGTTTTAAGAAGATTTTTTTCATTAAATAGACTTATAGCAGAAAAGCATTTAGCTAAAATTTCTCCATGCGAACGATGAGAACCAAAGATAAAATCCTCTGGAGTTAAATGTACAGATTGCCCAACNGCTGCTGCTTCTTGTCCAATTGATAAATGCGCGGGACCAAGATGATTATATGCAATACCTTCATACTCTCCTTGAGTTTTAATAAGGTTTAACATTGTTTCAAACTCGCGAATGAAAAGCATATCTTTATATATTTTTATCATTCGCTCATTTCCAAGNTCTTTAACTTCATTTTTAATATTCGATGAATATTGATTNACGGGTATNGGTGAAAAAGTTATTTCNCTTTTTTTACGAGATTCNTTAGGGTCAATAATTTGATTTTTTGGCATGNTATTTCCTATTTAGTATTAAAATATTTTGTCAGATAAAATGGCATCAACGCTTGAAATTGAATTTTTTATGTCTGATAAGAATNTAGCAGCAGGAGCTCCGTCTGTTGCACAATGATTAAAGGTAAGAGATAGGCCCATGTGTGGGCTAAAACAAACTTCNTCNTNTTTNTAAAAAGGTTTAGGNTAAATNGAACANATTCCAAGAATAGCAACCTCTGGTAAGTTTAGNACAGGAGTAAAGCTTTCTATTCCCATTGATCCAAGGTTNGTGACCGTGAATGTTGCTCCGATTAATTCGTCAGGATTAATTTTTCCATCTACGCATGNACNAGCAAGTCGTTTNGCTTCTTTTGATAGCTCTGGNAGACTGAGTTTATNAGCATTTTTGAGTACGGGNACCATAAGACCACGAGGAGTATCCACNGCAAATCCAATGTGTACATCATCATATTTTTTTAATGNATTGTTTTCCCANTGAGAGTTAAATTCTTTATGGCGAGTAAGCGTTTTTGTNACNATAAATAATATTAAATCNTTTATGCTTANATTATTAAATTCAGCGNTATCAGAGTTTTTAAATAATTTTCTTAAATCTAAAACTTTTTGNGCATCGGCAGANCTATTTATGGTTAATTGGGCTGAACTCTGAAGAGACGCAAGCATTCGTTCAGATATTATTTTTCTGACTCCTTTAGCTGGTATTTCAGTAAAGTCACCAAGCGCAAGCTCTTTAGCAGAATCGTTTTCAGAGAAAGAAATCACGTCTCTTGCAATAACTCTTCCAAGAGGACCTGTTCCTTTGATTATAGATAAATCAATATTTTTTTCTGATGCAGTTTTTTTAGCTCGTGGAGAGGCCCCAACACTCGATGATAAAATTTTTTCAGAAGAGGATGTTACTTTATCCACTGCAATTTCTGTATTATTTGTTAAATAGGTAGAAGAAGGTGTAGCTGCATTATCATCAGTATTTTTTTCTGGTATTGTTTCTAATTTGTCATCCAGAAGAGATGATATGTCTTCATCAGGAGACCCAATAATTACAATGGGCTTTAAAACTTCTACGTCTGAATCCACATCATGTAAAATTGACAGAACGGTTCCATTGCATGTTGATTCTACCTCAAAAGTAGCTTTGTCTGTTTCAACTTCGCATAAAGAATCCCCTTCAGTTACATCGTCTCCCTCAGATATATTCCACTGAATGATAATACAAGATTCAACAGATTGTCCCTGTCTGGGCATAAGAATTTCAGTCGCCATGATTTACCTTTTTTGTATTCGCTTTTATAATTTGAACATTAGCCTTCAATAGGGCGGTTTCTTCTTCGCTGTTTAAATCTTCATCCGTAATTAAAGCATCTGCTAAGTCGTAAGGAATTATTCTTGCAAACCCGGGTTTACCAAATTTTTTTGAGCTAGATAGAACAAAAATCTTGTTTGCTTGCTCTGCCATTTTTCTAACTAACTCTGCGCTTTCTAGAAAGTGAGCCGTAAACCCTTGTTTAATAGAGGCTCCATCAATGCCAATGAATGCTTTCGATACGTGAAATTGATCTAAAAGAGCCATTGCCATAGGTCCTACAACTCCTTCTTCAGAAGGCCTAAATTCTCCGCCGATCAATGTGACTCTTACATGAGGGCTAACCTGAGCGTATGTCAACACTAGTGTATTATTGGTAACAATATGAATATCCTTTTTTCCTAGTAAATATTTAGCAATAAGCGCGGTAGTAGTTCCTGCAGTAATAATAATAGTATCTCCATCCTCGATGAAGTTGGCGGCATGGGCGGCAATAATATTTTTAGCATCACGATTTTTTTGTATTCTCTCCATGATTTTAGGATGTCTTGTAGGAATGGCACCTCCGTGAGTTCTAACTAGGTACCCTTCCGCTTCTAATGTTGCTAAATCTGAGCGAGTAGTTACGACGGTAACGCCAAGCTGCTTTGACAAGGCGCTAACGCTTATTGATTGATCTTCAGCTAGCATGCGCAAGATCGTCTCTTTTCTTTCTGCAATATTTGAACTCATATTTTTAATAAAAAATTACGTAATTATTTGGTTTTACCTTTTTATTTACTTTTTAAAAGCTTTCTTTTTACTTTTTTATTTATTTTTTATATATTTTTCAAATTAGTTTATATAAGATTTGAGAATTATGATTATCACTAGAAGAAATTTTATTTACTCCGCTGCCGCTGTTTCATTATTTCCTGCATTTATGAATGTATACGCCGCAGGCGTTAATGGATCCGGCATCCCAGGCTCTCCTGAAATGTTAAAATTTGAGGCTTTATGGAAAAAAATGAATGAGTCCATGCCAAAACAAATCGGAAGAGAAAGGTTTAACAATAATAAGTATGGTATGTTTATACATTGGGGCCTCTACTCTCAATGCGGTGGAATTTGGAATGGAAAGAAAATGGAAGACGGAGGGACAGGGCCTCTTGTTGCTGAATGGATAATGAGGAGGAAAGAAATCCCGAGGTCTGAATATGCCAAACTAGCTAACACCTTTAATCCAGTAAATTTTGATGCCACCGAATGGGCTTCAATTGCAAAGGCTGCTGGAATGAAGTATATGGTCATCACTTCTAAGCATCATGATGGATTTGCTCTATTTGATTCTAAGGTAAGTGATTATAACGTGGTAAAGGCTACACCTTTTAAGAGAGACATTATCAGAGAGTTAGAGCAGGCATGTAAAAAAGAAGGGATTGCTTTTGGAGTATATTACTCCCATGCCTTAGACTGGAAAGATGGTGGAGACTCTGGAATGAAAGACTATGGTCCAGAAAAACCAAAGCAGCATTTATTTCCAAACTATTTTGATCCTGCGCCTGTAAGATTTGATGATTATATTGCTAATAAATCTCTTCCTCAGGTTAGAGAACTTGTACAAAATTATGATTTAAAGGAAATTTGGCTAGATACGCCTATATATATTCCTCCGCATCATAGCTTCGATTTTTATAAAACAATCTACGAAGCAAATCCAGAGATATTAGTTAATCAGCGGGTTGGAAACGGCTTTGGAGATATTGGTATTCCGGGAGATAATGTTATTCCAGATGAGGCAAGTGATACAACTTGGGAAGGGATAGCTACCACAAACAATTCGTGGGGATATAAATCATATGATACAGATTGGAAATCTCCCATGGAAACGTTGTATTGGTTAATTGCGAATGTAAGTAAGGGCGGAAATTTTCTTCTCAATGTTGGACCCGATGGAACGGGAAAGATTCCGCCAAAGTCTGTTGCTAACTTACTAGAAGTCGGAAAGTGGTTGAAAGTGAATGGAGACGCTATTTATGGAGCAAGACCATGGAGCATTGTTCACGAGGGGCCAACGGATATCGTGATGAAGGGAACCTCGCACAGGAGCAAATCAGGATTTGTCTTCGATTTTAAACCAAATGATTTTTGGTTTACTAAAAAAGAAGACAAAATTTATGTCATAGCTTTGGCAAAGCCTGAGAATAATAAGGTTTTAATAAAATCTATAAAGGATATAAAAATATCTCGTCTGAAGATTTTAGGTTTTGATGGAAAGATATCATGGACTAAAAGCTGGAGGGGGCTGGAAATTACACTTCCGAAGATGAGCGACAACTTGTTGGGGTATGCAGTAGAGATCACAACCTAAAGGAATTTTTTATGAAAAAGTGTGCTGTATTATTTTTAAGTTTAGTATGTAGTATTAATGCAGAAACCTTATACGTATCAACTGAAGGTAATGACTCCTTTTCGGGAACGAAAGTTGAGCCGTTAAGATCTATAGCTCGAGCAGTAATGATTGCAAATTCTGGAGATACAATATTGCTTGAGCAGGGGAGATATAGAGAAGAGATAAGGTTGTCAAAAAAAGACGACTTATCTTTTATCGCCTCCGAGGGCGCTGAAGTTGTTATTGACGGTTCGAATAAATTACCAAATAAGTGGCAACCATGGAAACAAGGTATATGGAAACAAAGCATAGACGCTGACATATGGCAGTTATTCGTGGATGATAAGATGGTGTATGTAGCAAGATGGCCGAATGCAACATTTGAAGATGGTAAGATTTGGCGAATGATGGAGGGATGTAGATCTGCCGACGGTGGATTTGATAAGCATGTCGGAAATGGGGAATGGTTTGGAAATACTCGTTTTGGCGTATTGTATGATGATAAATTTTACAAGCCCGAAACAACCGGATTTCGTGAAGGAGACTCTAGATATCTTGTGGACCCATCCATATCGTTTGATAATCAGCCTGCTTCATTAGCTTCAACAGGCAAAAGTTTTAAAGGCGGATATGCGGTTTTAAATATTGGTCACTGGCTTACTTGGACGCGCCCCATAACAAGTCATGAAGCCGGTGCCGACCATTTTACTTACTGTACGAATAATTTTTTTGCTAGGTATGCACAATTTGAAAATATAAAACATCAGTTTTCTTCTTACCATATCATAGGACTTGAGGCTTTGGATCAAGAGAATGAGTGGTGGTTCGATAAAGAGGCAAAAACAGTTTATTACAAGCCGCCATACGGTATGAATCCAAACAAAATGAATATTTCTGGACGAGTAAGAGATTTCGGTATTGATGTTAGTAAATGCTCAGATATCACAATCAAAGATATCAAGTTTGTAGGTGCAGGATTTTGGGTATTGGATTCAAAAAGGGTGTTAGTTGAGGATTGTGTGTTCGATTATCCTGCCGCTCCAAAATTTATCCTAGGAGAACTAGATTGGTATGAAATTTCAAATCCATTTAAACAGGCAAACAAGATGTCCAGCTTCTTTCGTGGAAGCGAAAATAGGTTTATTAACAACATAGTTAGATATAGTAACGCTCCCGTAGGATTCGATAGTGAGGGGATGTTGGTTGATAATTGCTTATTTACTGATATTGAATGGCAGCTTAATTCCAATGGAGGTAGCGGATCAGTGATGATAGGAAGAAATGGAACTATGAGGCGTACTACGCTTACGAGAGCAGGCAATTCTGAAGGCATTCGCGCCATAGATAAAGGGGCGCTTCTTGAATTAAATCATATTTATGACGTAAGTAACCTGCAGCATGATGGCTCAGCTATTAATGTAGGAACAACGAAACAGCGGGGAACACGGGTGTCTCATAACTGGGTACACGATACCAATCGTCAGGGAGTAAGATTTGATTATCACGGCACAGGAATTTACCGAGAGGACGGCAAGATTCACGG
>PASA01000026.1 GCA_002712105.1 Kiritimatiellaceae bacterium | reverse complement strand
TTTTGCTATCAATTCCGATTAAAGATTGACTAATAGCTTCTATTGAACCTTGTACATCTGCTTTTATAATAATTCTTAGTTCTTTTTTCTCATTATTGGAATTAACATCATTTAGCAAATCATCTAATGTTATTTTTTTTGAAGAACTAGCTCCTTGCAAAGAAAGATTCCTATCTTTATCTTGTAGTTCTTCAGATCTTCTTTTTGCTTCTTTTTCATTTTCTAATACCTCAAAATGATCGCCGGCTCCAGGAACATTTACTAGCCCCAATACTTTCACTGCCATTGAAGGACTAGCGGATCTTACTTTAATGCCTTTGTCGTTTATTAATGCCTTTACTCGCCCCCAATACTTTCCACATATCAAACTATCCCCGACAGCTAATGTACCATTTGTAACTAATACACTTGCTGTTGGTCCCATACCTGCTTCCATTTGAGCTTCAACAACATATCCGTCAGCTGGTCTATTTGGATTTGCTTTTAACTCTAACATTTCTGATTCCAGTAAAATTCTTTCTAGCAAAGTATCAATACCTTCGCCAGTTTCGGCACTTACATCACAAGAACCAATAGTTCCTCCCCAATCTTCAACGGTTATATCGTTTTCTTGTAATTGTTGCTTTAGTCGGTCTGGATTTGCAGAGGGCAAATCCATTTTATTTATCGCAATTATAATACAAACATCAGCAGCCTGTGCATGTTTAATAGCCTCTAGTGTTTGAGGCATAACACCATCATCAGCAGCAACTACTAAAACTACAACATCTGTTAGATCTGCCCCTCTAGCTCTCATTGAAGTAAATGCAGCATGACCAGGCGTATCTAAAAAAGTAATTTTTTCATCATTTATATCAACTGTATAAGCACCAATATGTTGCGTAATTCCACCAGACTCTCCCTTAACAACTTGACTGTTTCTAACCCGATCAAGCAATGAGGTTTTTCCATGATCAACATGACCCATAAATGTAACAACCGGAGGTCTAGGTAATAATGATTCAGGCGTATCAATTATAATACTTTTTTTTGAAATATTACTACCTGTATTACTAGTTGAAGTGCTCGTGGTTGATAAAGCTCTCTTTTTATCTTCTTTTTTTACTTCAAAATCATATTTTTCCCCGATTTTTTTTGCAATAGATAAATCTATTTCGGCATTAATAGAGGCAAAAATATTCATTCTCATTAATTCAGCAATTAAGATATTTGGTTTTAAATTAAGAAGTTCTGCAAATTCTTTAACAGCTACTTTAGTCTTTTTTAATTCTATAATCTTCTTTAATTCNTCTTTNGGTTCTTCNTCTTTNGGTTCTTCNTCTTTGGGTTCTTCNTCTTTNGGTTCTTCNTCTTTGGGTTCTTCNTCTTNNGGTTNAGAAATATTATCTTTNCTGGCNTCTTCTAAAGAAGAATAGCCTAACTCGTCACAAACNTTTTCAATTTGATCTAATTCTAGTTTGGNATCAATATCATTAACAGATATATCTATATCATTTAATATTTCTATTAATTCTTCGGGCGATACGCCAACATTTAAAGCTACTTCTTTTACATTCATTATTCTTCNATTTCACCNTGTTCTGCAGTATATGCGATTTCTGCAGAACTCCAAATTGACTGAGCTTCTTCAGANGAGATTCCTTCTATAGCTGCAAGATCGCTTAATTCAGCTGCTAAAATTCCCTCAAGNGTTAAAAATCCAGAAAAAACTAATTTTTCTGCAAATTCATCACCTATTCCNCTTATAGTNGCNAGTTTTGTTACAGCAACCGCAACACGCTCCTCAAAATCCATACTTTCTTCATCTTTTTGAACATCTACTCTCCATCCTGTAAGCTTTGAAGTAAGTCTTGCATTTTGACCTCTTTTTCCAATTGCTAANGATAATTGATCAGGATCNACTACCACTGAAACTGTCCTTGTTTCTTCGTCAATATCAACGCTTTTTAATCTCGCNGGAGCNAATGCATTTGTTATTAATATTTTGATGTCATCATTCCACCGAACAATATCTATTTTTTCACCTGATAACTCTCTTACAATATTTTTTACTCGCATGCCTCNCATTCCAACNCATGCTCCAACTGGATCTACTCTTTCATCNTTAGAATAAACAGCTACCTTGCTCCTATATCCAGCTTCNCGAGCAATACCTTTAATTTCCATTGTATTNTCTGAAATTTCAGAGACTTCTAATTCAAACAAACTNCGAACAAAATTTGGGTGACTTCTCGAAAGTGCAATTTCAGGGCCACGCTCTCTTTCACGAACATCTAAGATAATTGCTCTAACACGTTCNCCGATTTCGTATTCCTCAGTTGGAACTCTTTCTCTNCCTTGTAAAACTGCCTCTCCATGATCTAACTCNATAACTACATCTGATCTTTCAAATCTTACAACCGTCCCAGTAACAATATCCCCAACTCTATCTTTATACTGATCAAAAATTAACTCCTTTTCTGCAGTTCTTATTTTTTGCATTATCAANTGNTTAGCAGTAGCAGCCGCAATTCTACCTAAACTTGGCGGAGTAGATTCAATTTCAGNTCCATCTGANAGAGATCGAAAGGCTTTCATNTGAAAAGTAGTCCTATCTATAGCAATTCTCAAATCTTCATCTTCAAANCCAGTCNTTTCTGATGCGCCNTCTAAAGCNAGCTCAATAGCGCGAATAATAANTTCTCTTTCAACACCACGATCNCTTTCCATATACTCAACAACAGCTTTTAANTCTGCAGGATTCATTTTATCTTCCTTGCTTTAAATCACTCTCTAAGAACACAAAAGAGCGGGCACTGCCCACTCTNGCCTAACGCTTATTAACTTAATTAAGCAGGTGGAAAGTACGCCTATAATAAGGTTTCGTCAAGATTCAAACTGTTTAAAAAAATTTATTTATCTTGAAGTTTAATTCATACTCTTATAGTTCAAAAACAGTTATGACAAAAATTAAANGCAATAATACCGTAGCAATTATTGGTAGNCCTAATGTTGGTAAATCAGCTTTATTCAATCGNATAGTTGGAAAAAGGATNTCNATTGTACATGAGGAAGTTGGAGTAACAAGAGATAGAATTTCTGCAGAAGCGGTNCATAATGATTACCATTTTGAAATAATTGATACAGGCGGATTAAGTCATTTTAATAAAGAAATAAGTAATGATANAATAGTTCAAAATACTGAAGAACAAACAGAGATAGCAATAAATAGTGCNTCTATAATATTGTTTGTNGTCGATATAACAAGTGGCGTCGCTTCATTTGATCAAGATGTTGCAAAAATGCTTCATCAAAGCGGAAGAGATGTTTTACTTCTTGCNAACAAGTCTGATAACAATGAACGNGATGNCTTAATAACGGAGTTCGCNTCNCTAGGATTTCCAGCTTATGCCGTNTCAGCTTTGCAAAATAGGGGNATTAAAGTAATTNTAGATTTAATAATTGAAAAACTNCCAAAAGAATCTAATAAAAATNCAGAAAATATCCTACGNGTTGCAATTGTTGGAAGACCNAATTCNGGTAAATCATCNTACATCAATAGATTNCTTCAAAATGAAAGGGTNATAGTTTCNGATATTCCAGGNACAACAAGAGATAGCGTTGAGACGCTTTTNACTATTGGAACTGGNAAAACTGCTCGTAACTATAAACTTATTGATACNGCTGGNGTTCAAAAAAAAACAAGNACNAGTGGAGCAGTAGATTGGTTTAGNAGTTTAAGAACGCAAACAAGCATTGAGAGNTCNGATGTNTCNATTTTAATGATTGATGCTGAGGTTGGTCCAACAACTCGTGATAAAAAAATTGCAGCTACTATTNTNGATGCAAAAAAAGGATGTTTAATTTTAGTAAATAAATGGGATTTATCGGAAGATGAAGAAGATGTAACCCAAACAAAATATTTNCCNGCTCTNAGAAAAAATCTTCCTTTTTTATCATTTGCNCCTATTATTTTTGTTTCTGCNAANAGTGGGTATAATATTAAACGNTCAATTGANGCAATTGATTATGTTGCTGCTCAAACTCGAACAGAAATATCAACAGGAATTTTAAATAGGGTCATCCAGCTTGCAATAGAAAACTTACCGCCTCCAATTACTAAAGGGAAGCGTCTCAAAATTTATTATGCAACTCAATCAGGTTCAAACCCAATATACTTTAAATTATTTGTTAACAATCCAGATCTTTCTAGNTCCAATTGGATTGCATATCTTAAAAATCGTCTTAGAGATAAGTTTGGGCTTGAGGGAGCTCCGATTTTCATAAAGCTTATTCCAAGAACAAGAGAATGATTTTTTCATTAAAATAAATCTTTTTTAATTCTTAATTCTGTAAATTGCTCTAAAGACTCGCAATTCAAAAAAATATTTGAACTTATTTCATTTTTTATACTCATAAATAAGGCTTTTTNCGGATCTGAATTATAGGCAGATAATCTCTTTTTGAATATATCAGAGCAAGGCTTTATCGATTGAGAAAAAAGTAAGTTGCTCTTAAGATAATCATGTCCTCCAAGCACAATAGTTGATTCAGGTAAACTTGTAATTTTACCTAAACTATTATAAAGTTGTTCTATTGTTCCATCGATAACTCTTCCGCACCCTCCGTTAATTAATAAATCACCGGTAAAAACTATTTTTAATTCAGGAAAATAAAAACTTTTATGAATTGCTGAATGCCCAGGAGTTGATATTACTTCACATTTTGTTTGTAAAATTGATATTTCTTCCTCGGCAACCGAAGGACTTCTAGAATGTACCCCATATAAATCTAATAAACGCTGACATCCACCCACATGGTCATAATGATTGTGCGTTATCAGTATGTGCATTAATTGGATATTATTTTTATCAATAAATTCTAAAATTGGTTTAGATTCTCCAGCATCAATTAAAATAGCTTTATTGTTTANGCAGATGAAATAGACAATATTATCTTCTAAAACTTTTAAAGCAAAAACCTCGTAATTATTTATTTTAAATTGAGCAATTATATTTTTCATNTTTAATCTAATAATAACTGCATTGTTAAATTTGCTTGCATATGAGCAACTACTCCCACACGCGGAGCCATTAGCCCACAACCAGGAGCAGCACCTGTTTTAAAATCACCAACTACATAAACTTTTTTGCCAAGTTTATTAATGGAAATATTGTCGCATGTCCCATAACCGGCAAGTCCTGATGCAGCTACAATATATTTATTTTTTGCTGAATCTAGTAGCATTGCTTTTTGATCAGGCCGATCAAATGCTTCAATCAACACCTTTGCATCAGAAAAGAATCCGTTTATATTTTCTTTATCAATTTTTTCTGTAAAGAAATTTACATTCACATAAGGATTAATTCTACTTAAGTTTTCCTTAAGAGCCTCCGTCTTAAACATACCAAGCTGATCAACAAAATATTGCTGTCTGTTTAAATTACTAGGTTCAACTACATCAAAATCTACAAGAATTAATTTTCCGACACCAACTCTTGCTAAAGCAATAGCCACAGAAGACCCAAGTCCTCCTAAGCCAGCTATTCCGACGCATGATTGCTTTAGTTTTTCATGAATTCCAGGAGTATGGCGCGCAGTCATTACAGCCTCTAATTCCTCAGGGGAAGGAATTTCTCCTCTTTTAATTAACATTACATGGTCATTTTCTTTAAGATTTACATCTTCATCACAGACCGCACCATTATATATTTTAATGTCTGCTTTAGGCTTATAAGTTAGACATAATTCGTTTAAGGTTAAATCATCAGATATTTGTATATCTTTTTCATTTAATTTGATTTTCATTTTTGAATTACCTCTTTTACTTATTAATATAATGTGTATATTATCATCATAATAACTAAGAAAGATAGTATGTTCAAACGTACAAAAAAATTTTTTCAAACTACATTTTTAGGTGGAATTATTGTAATTCTACCAATTACTATTACCGTATTTCTATTTAAGTGGTTATTTAACTTAATTGGTGATATAATTCAGCCCTTAACTAATCAAATGGTTAAGCTCCTTCCTTTACCCGATAAGCTTGATGAAATTATTGCCGCATTGATAATTGTTTCGATTATCCTGGGAGGTTGTTTTTTTGTTGGTCTTTTAATAAAAACCAAATTCGGTCAATTTATCTTTAATTTATTTGAAACAGGTTTACTTAAAAAAACCCCAGGATATAAGATGGTTAAAGAAACAGTTAATCAATTATTTAACCGGAAAGTTTCTCCATTTTCATCAGTTGCCTTAATTCAAATTTTTCAAAATGAAACATTAGTAACAGGATTTGTTACCGATGAACATGAAAATGATATGTCTACTGTGTTTGTGCCAACAGGACCAAACCCAACTTCAGGATTTATTTATCATCTACCAAATAAATATATTCATAAAGTTGATGTACGAGTTGAGGATGCAATGCGCTCAGTTATTTCATGCGGAACTGGATCTAGTGCATTAATTCAAAAAAAATTAAATAAATAAGAAAAATATAGCCATAATTATTGTTGGTACTAAAGCGCCTAACAATAATTTAATTGGAGCAATTTCATTCCCAAAATATTTTGATAGTAAATTTTGGCCTGCAGGATTGGGCGCATTCGCTATTACTGTTAATCCTCCTCCGGTAACAGCACCGGCAACAACAGCATATCTTAATTTTTCAGCCGTAATAGAGTCCACATTAAAACTTGGTACCTGTGAGGCTAGAAAGGTTATTGCAGCATTATCGTTAAATGCTGTTAATACCACTGAGCCAATAAATAGTGCTGTTTCATTAAATGCTGACAAAACCGGTGATATCCACCATCCTTGCAATCCCCCATGCGTAACAAGTCCAGCTAAAAAAAGTCCCACTAACAATGGACCTTTAATGGAAATAGTATTTTGATGGTGATCTGTTGCCATCGTAAACGCTATGAAAAATAAAAATCCTCCTACAAATACTGCTGGATGATGAAGAGTAAAAACAGTCCACGCTAAAAATGATAAATGAACAAATATAATCCAAGCAGGGACTTTTGCTTCATCTTCATTATTAAATTCTGCTTCTTTTAAACTTTTCTCATTCAGAGATTTAAAATTTTTTCTGAAAATATAGAAATAAATTATGTTAGAAACTATAATTCCAGCAGCAGCCTTCCAGCCAAAATTGGTTGCCATATAAACTAATCCCCAGTCCCAAGTCGATGCAACCATTAATACCGGCGGGGCGGCAAAATGCGTCAATGTTCCGCCAACTGATATATTCACGAAAAGTAGGCCAAGCGTAGCATACTTAAATTTTTCTGTTGGCTCGTATTTATAAAACTGATGACCAAGCAATAATGCACAAATAGTCATCGCAGCGGGCTCAGTAATAAACGATCCCAATAATGGTCCAATTGTTAATATAGATAACCACCATGCCGCAGGAGATTTTTTTCCTATAACAGCAACCCTACTTAATGCTGACTCGGCAAATGCTATAACAGGTCTAGAAGCAGCAATTGCCATAATTACAACAACAAAAATTGGCTCCGTGTAATTTCTAGAATCAATATAATAAGCAAATGTTGACCATCCTTTATTACAAGTAACTAAAATCATTAACGGTATTAACCAAATTGCAAAAATTGCTTCAATTTCTCCAAGAAAATGAAATAATGTAGCCTTTAGACTTACCGACTTTTTATTTTCAACATACTTAACATTTGATTCATTAACTTTTAATTGATGCTTTTTTTCTAGCTCATGGGCTTTTTTCATAAACTTTGAAGCACAGAATGTATGGGTAATTGCTGCTAAAAAAATTAGTGCAGCAAAAAGGTTAAATTTATCTGCCTTTATTCTAGCCATAAGCTTTTCTGAAAGGCTTAAAGATTCAATTTCAATACCATTTTCCTTAGCGTACTTTATTTCAGCTTGCTCTAATTGATTAGCTGTCATTGGGAATGTTGAGCTAGGAGTATATGAACTCGCGGCTTCTGAAAAGTTTGTTGCTGAAAGAAAAAAAATGGAAAAAAACAAAATAAATTTTTTCATAATTATCCTATTTAAAACTCCTTTTAAAAAATATAAATGACATTAATAAAATATTATTAATGCGAGAAGAAATACCATTAAGAACAAATATATAAAATAACTTTTAAAAAAATTTTACTTAGATATGTTATTTTTGTATTGCAAAAACACAATTATATCGCTTTATTATCTGTTTTTAGTAGTCCGATACTTAATCGGTAACATAGCGAAAGCTCAAATATTATCAGGAGAAATAGAATGGGGAAACCAATGACTAAGTCACAAATAATCGCATCAGTAGCTGAGAAATCAGGTATTGACAAAAAACAAGCAACTGCAGCACTTGAAGCGCTAGCAACATTAGCTTATGAGAATGCAGGAGATGGATTTTCAATTCCTGGTCTAGGAAAACTTGTTAAAGTTGATCGTGCAGCAAGAATGGGTCGTAATCCAGCAACAGGTGAAACTATTCAAATTCCTGCTAAAACAGTTTTAAAATTCCGAATTGCTAAGGCTGCAAAAGACGCTGTTCTATAACGGTTTGTTTTTAAATACAAACCCCGCAGGTCGGGGTTTTTTTTTGCGTATGAAAAAAATAATTTTATTATTAACTATACCAATTGCTTTACTTATATCTGGATGTGCATCTAACGATTCGATTCAAGATGAAAAAGAATTCTCTGATATGCCTTGGAATACACCTCAACAATGGGAAGGTCAGAAACAGATGCCTGGAATTGGTGGGATGCCAGGTCAAGGCGGGTATTAAATATTTACTAGAGATTAAAAATGGCAAAATTAAGAATCAAAGGAGGAAATCCTGTTAAAGGAACTTTCTTACCAAGAGGAAACAAGAATGCCGTTTTGCCGATGCTTGCTGCGTCCTTACTTACAGATCAAAAAATTACTTTAAATAATATTCCTCTAATTGAAGATGTTGGGGTAATGCTTGAATTACTTTCAAGCATTGGAGTCTCTGTTGAGCTTAATGATCATACGGTTACATTGGAGGCAAGTAATATTAAAGTTTCATCTCTTGATGAATCATTATGCTCCAAAGTGCGGACATCTATTTTACTTGCCGGCCCATTATCAGCACGTCATGGAAGCGCTAGAATTTTTCCTCCAGGTGGTGACGTAATTGGGAAAAGACGACTTGATACCCACTTTCAGGGATTGGCAGCACTGGGTGTAAAAATTAATTTTGATAAGACTTATAATTTTTCATCAGATCAATTGGTTGGTACAGAAATAATTTTAGATGAGGCTAGCGTAACAGCAACAGAAAACATCATGATGGCGGCAGTTTTAGCAAAAGGAGAAACTATTATTTATAATGCTGCTTGCGAACCACATGTTCAAGATTTAGCAAAATTATTAAATAAAATGGGTGCTAATATTAAAGGAGTTGGAACAAATAGATTGACCATTAATGGTGTTACATCTCTACAAGGTACCGCTTATGATGTTCAGCCTGATTATATTGAAATAGGAAGCTATATTGCCGCGGCTGTTGTAACTGGCGGGGAATTAACTATTCCTCATATTGAGGATTCGCTTCCATTAAGAGTAATGAAAAGAACTTATTCTCAATTAGGAATTCATTGGTCTATCAAAAACAATACTCTTTACCTTCCAAGACAATTAGAAAGAACTGCTATAGGAGATGTTGGAGGAACTACGCCTAAAATTGAAGATGGTATATGGCCAGCCTTTCCAAGTGATTTAATGAGTGTATCTATTGTCTTAGCGTCTCAAACAAAAGGAACCGTTTTATTTTTTGAGAAAATGTTTGAAAGTCGTATGTATTTTGTAGACCACTTAATGAGTATGGGAGCAAATATAATCCAATGCGACCCCCATCGAGTCGTAGTAATTGGACCTTCAAAATTAAAAGGAAGTAAACTTACAAGCCCAGATATTCGTGCAGGGATGGCTATGTTAATTGCCGCTTGCTGTGCTGATGGCGAAAGCTTGATTAATAATGCCCAAGTAATTGATCGTGGTTATGAGGCAATTGAAGATAGACTTTCATCTCTTGGTGTTGATATAATTAGGGAAATTTAAGTAATGGAGAAATAAAATGAGCTTTCCAAAATCTTTTTATCGATGGAGACCGCATCCATGGCATGGACTTGAAATTGGAGAGGAGGCGCCTAAGGTTGTAAACGCTTTTATTGAAATGACACCATTATGTGCAGTAAAATACGAAGTAGATAAACAGACTGGTTATCTTCGAGTAGACCGTCCGCAACTCACCTCATCATTAACCCCCGATTTGTATGGATTTATTCCTCAAACTCTTTGCGCTGATCGAGTAAATAAATTATCTCCTGAAGCGAAAAAAGGTGATGGGGATCCGCTTGATATATGTGTAATAACCGAGCGCCCTATAAATCGTTCCGAAGTTATCCTAAAAGCAAGGGTCATAGGGGGGATTCAGATGGTAGACAGGGACGAAGCAGATGATAAAATAATAGCGGTTTTAGATAACGATGAGTTTTGGAAAAAAGTAAAGGATATCTCAGATATGTCACCAGCCTTATTAGATAGGTTAAAGCATTATTTTGAAACATATAAATTATCTCCTGGTCACGAGAGAGATGTTAAAATAACAGAGATCTATGGAAGAAAACATGCAAGGAAAGTAATTGAAGCATCAATTGAAGATTACAATGAAAGTTTTGGATAAAAATTTAATTCTTTAGACTTCGAAATTACTCTTTTGTTGTAAACGACCACACATTACCTTTTATGATTCCATTTTTGTTAACAGCATCCACTCTCCAATAATAGGTGACTCCAGAATTTAATTGAGGCAAGCTAATAACGTTTTCATTTGGGCGGTCTATTACCTTGATTTTTTTTAGTTCTTTAGGATCATTTCCAATCCATATCTCATGCTTTTTAGTCTGATAGGCTTTTAAAAACATCAGATTTGCGTTTAATGGAACGTCTTTGGCATTATTTTTAGGAACTGGCGTTGATGCATTTTTTTCTAGTCTTCCTGGAATCCAATAATAGCTCCCGTCATGTTCGTATGCTCCAATGTCAGGGGCACTACCCGAGTATCGTATTCCATTAAAATTAGAATCTTTACTTGGAAGGTCATAATTGGTTGTTTTTATTCCTGCGTTAACTAACGGGGAATCTGCTTTAGGTCTAAAGTCATAGTTCTCAGGATCTCTTAAATATTTCCAACTTGCTCCAGGCTCGGTCATATTATTTTCAGCTTTACCAGGGATAACATCCGAACGAGGAATCTTATACCCATCTTTTCCTTTTTTATTCCAACGAAACATACCTAAATTCCAGGAACGATTTCTAATGGTTCCAATATTGTTGCGAACTAAGCTGTTCATATTCCCCTCAATATCATGAAGCGCTTTAAATCCTTGTAAAGAAATTGTTACCTCCTCCTTGAAGGGATTTGGATATCTGTTGCAACTAACCACTGTATTGTTTAACACAAGGTGTCTGTCCCCTTTTATTTCATTTGGACGAGTGTTCCAGGTGACATTATTTTGATAAACACCATCTCCGTGAATCTTGCCGTCCTCACGGTAAATTCCTGTGCCGTGATAATCAAATCTTACTCCCTGACGATTGGTATCGTGTACCCAGTTATGAGATACTCGTGTTCCCCGTTGTTTCGTTGTTCCTACATTAATAGCTGAGCCGTCATGCTGCAGGTTACTTACGTCATAAATATGATTTAATTCAAGAAGCGCCCCTTTATCTATAGCGCGAATGCCTTCAGAATTGCCTGCTCTCGTAAGCGTAGTACGCCTCATAGTTCCATTTCTTCCTA
>PASA01000025.1 GCA_002712105.1 Kiritimatiellaceae bacterium | reverse complement strand
CTTAGTTTGTTTGTAATATTGAGAACCCATTTCATGGCATATGCCACTAGTTGATTTTTTGACATTAGGTTTTACTTCCTACTTTCTAGGTTCTATACCATTTGGATTAATAGTTTCTAAATTAAGAGGTATTGATATTCGTTTGCATGGTAGTAAAAATATCGGAGCGACAAATGTTGTACGAGTTTTAGGAAAAAAATGGGGAATAATTACTTTTTTTCTTGATGCATTAAAAGGATTTATTCCTTCCTTCTTTTTTCCTTTATTTTTTAAAGGTAGTCAATTTGATGATATTGGTGTTTTATTTGGAGTTTTTTCAATTTTAGGACATACTTTTTCTATTTTTTTAAATTTTAAAGGAGGAAAGGGAGTTGCTACAAGTGCAGGAATGCTAGCTGGTATTGTTCCATTGGCAGCATTAATTGGTATTATCTCTTGGACAGTTTGTTTAAGTGTTTCCAAATATGTTTCAGTTTCATCTATAGTTGCATCATTTGTTGTTTTATTGGTAGTTTTATTAGATAAATCTTGTTCTTCAATATTACAGATTTTAATGATTTCAATTACAATTCTTATAATATTTCTTCATAAAGAAAATATTAAAAGATTATTAAATGGAACTGAAAATAAAATTACGAAAGAAAAAAAATGAATAATGTTACAATAATAGGTGATGGAGGATGGGGTACAGCATTAGCTTTAGTACTTCATCGAAATGAAAATAATGTTACTGTTTGGGGCTACTCTTCAGAAAATATAGATTTAATAAATAAAAAACAAGAAAATGTAAATTATCTTCCAAATATTCCGATACCTAATAATATTAGATGGACTTCTTCTCCAAAAGAGGCAGTTTTATCAGCAGATGTAATTGTGATTGTTGTTCCTTCTAAATTTTTTGAAAAAACTATTAAAATCTTTTCACCATTTTTATCAAAAGAGCAACTTATTATTAGCGCAACAAAAGGAATTGATAATTCTGGTAAAACTATGAGTATGATTGCTGAGGAAATATTAAATAGACCAATTAGCGTTCTTTCGGGACCTAGTCATGCAGAGGAAGTAGCTCGAGCTATACCATGCGCGGTTGTTATAGCGTCAAAAAATGGTTTTGAGTCAAAAAAATTACAAGCGTATTTTATGAATGATTTTTTTAGAGTTTATACCTCTACGGATTGTTTAGGAGTAGAATTAGGCGGAGCTCTAAAAAATATTATTGCAATTGCCGCGGGTATTAGTGATGGATTGGGTTATGGTGATAACACTAAATCTGCAATCATAACTAGGGGTCTCTATGAAATAAAAAAGTTAGGAATGGCTTTGGGAGCTAATCATGATACTTTTATTGGATTAAGTGGAATAGGTGATCTTATTGTTACATGTACGAGTAACCATAGTAGGAATCGAAATGCAGGAGAACGGCTTGGAAAAGGTGAAAAATATAATCAGATTTTAGAAAATTATTTGATGGTTGTCGAAGGTTTCGATAATTGTGAAGCAGCGGTAAAATTATCTAATAAATTTAATCTGAATCTCCCGATAATAAATCAAGTTCACCAAGTATTATATCAAAATAAAGATCCAAAAATAGCTATGACTGAACTCATGAATAGATCTGCTAAATCAGAAATATAATAGTATTTCTAAATAACTTATAATATGAAAAATAATTTATTTATAATTTTTAAATTAATAAAGGATACTTATGAAAATAAAAGGCTTTAAGGCATGGCGACCAAATGAAAAATTTGTAAAAGATGTAGCTTCTGTTCCTTATGATGTTGTTGATTACGATCAAGCTTTAGAATTGTCAAAAGGAAATCCATTGAGCTTTTTACATGTTGTAAGAGCAGATATTAACTTTTCTAAGGAAGATAATCCTTATTCCGATAAGGTTTATCAAAAAGCAAAATCAAATCTACAAAAGCTGATAGATGAAAAGATATTACTTCAAGAAAGTTCAGAATCTATTTATTTATATAGTCAAAAATTAGATGATCATGTTCAGTTTGGAATAGTAGCTACATGCCATATTGAAGATTATGAAAATAATGTTATAAAAATTCATGAAAAAACTAGAAAATTAAAAGAGCTAGATAGAATAAAATATGTTGAGAATCAAAAAGCTCATACTGGACCCGTTTTCTTAGCTTATCGAGACTGTAAAAAGATTAATAGTCTCGTAAATGATCTTAAATTAAAAACTCCTATTTATGATTTTACTGCTGACGATAATGTTCAACATACTTTATGGAAATTTGATGAAAATAATGAAATAATAAATCAATTTAAACAAATCCCATCTGCTTATGTTGCAGATGGACATCATAGATCCGCTTCTGCAGTAAAAGTTGCCGCAAAAAGAAGAAGTGAGAATAAAAATCATAATGGTAAGGAATCATATAATTATTTTTTNGCAGTNTTATTTCCAGAAAGTGAATTAAAAATATTACCTTATAATAGAGTAGTTTTATCATTNGGTATGACAGAAAATGAATTNATATNACAATTAAATAAAAAATTTGTAATCAAAGANANTGGANTTGATACTCCANGTAAGNCAGGAGAAATATGTATGTTTATGCNAGGGNTATGGAGNACTTTAACATTAAGNAATGANTTATCTNNTTCAGACCCAGTTGCAANATTGGATGTTAGTATTTTACAAAACTATATTTTATCTCCAATTCTTGGAATTCATGATCCAAGAGAAAGTAATAATATCGATTTTATTGGNGGAATTAAAGGAACTAANGAACTTGAANACTGGATTAATAAAAATAAAGCCTCAGTAGCTTTTTCNATGTATCCAACATCAATGAANGATTTATTTAAAGTTGCNGATGCNGGAAAACTTATGCCNCCTAAAAGTACATGGTTNGAGCCAAAACTTNGATCTGGATTATTAATTAACATTTTTGATTAANAAACAATTACNATGAATGATTTGGATACAATAGCAGCAATTGCAACACCATCAGGNGATGGTGGNATTGGTATTATNAGAGTTTCTGGACCNAAGGCATTTNTTATAACAGATCAAATATTTAAATCTTATGATGGATTATCTTGTNATACNAGAGAACACGGNAGATTTAATTTTGGAAAAATTNTTAATTCTAATCGAGATACAGTTGATCATGCTATTGTTNTAATAATGAGAAATCCTCATAGTTTTACTGGAGATGATACCNCTGAAATTCAATTGCACGGTNGCATTATTATTTTAAANGAAGTTTTATCAATGATTTTAAATTTAGGTGCTAGANTNGCAGAGAATGGTGAATTTTCAAAAAGAGCATTTATAAATGGAAAGATTGATCTTACTCAAGCCGAGGCTATATGTGATTTAATTTCAGCAAAGTCAAAACGAGCAGCTCAAATAGCTGTTAATCAATTAGAAGGTTATTTATCAAATGAGATTAATCATATTTATAATTTATTTCTAGAAATCACTGCAAATCTTGAAACAACAATTGATTTTATTGAAGACGAACTTCCTGATGACGTGTTTGCAGGAATTCAAAAAAAATTTTTTGAATGTGAAGATAAATTAATTAATTTAATTAAAACTTGGGATGAAGGAAAAATATTACGAGAAGGTTTAACAATTTCTATAATAGGAAAACCTAATGCTGGAAAATCCACACTTTTTAACAAATTACTTGGTTTTGATCGNGCAATTGTNTCAGAGATNAAAGGTACAACTAGAGATACGCTTGAAGAAGGATANATCTTAAATGGTTATCCAATAAAATTAGTTGATACAGCTGGATTAAGGGATACNGAGTGTNTAATNGAAGTNGAGGGTATTAAGAGAACAGAAAAANTGTTAGAAAAATCNGATTTTGTTATATATATAATTGATGCATCAGTTGATATNGATTCGTCTGAAATNGTNAGAATAAATAATTTTCCTTCAGATAAATNTCTCGTNTTNTTAAATAAAATNGATAAAGGAAAAATTGTAAATATTNAAAACTCTGTTGATATTTCTTTACTCGATGACAAAAGTAATCAAGTANTTAAAGATGAACTAAGAAAAATAATTGAAAAAAATTTAAATTTAAATTTTTCAAATNCNTTGGTTTCAGAANGACATAAAAATCTTTTAGAGCAAACAATTATAGAGGTAAATCAAGTTAAAAAATTATTTTCTCAAAATATTGAATCTCAAGCNGTTATTATTTGTAATCATTTAGGAATAATTTTGAATATTTTAGGACAAATTACTGGAAAAGTTTATCATGATGAATTATTGGAAAATATTTTTTCAAGATTTTGTATAGGTAAATAATTCTTTTTTTTATTATGAACTATTGTACTTTCAATAGGAGTTAAATCATGGTTAAAAATAAATTAAAAATTATAGAGTTTGATAGAAATAAAAATTCATCAGCAATAAAAATGTTTTTCAATAGAGAAATTGTTATATCCAAAGCATTAGAAGCTGCAAATAAAATAGTAAAAGACATTAAAATTAATGGTGATAACGCTTTACTGCAAGCAATTTCAAAATACGATAATGTAAATGTTAATTTAAAAAAAATTAAAGTTTCCGATCAAGANATACAGTCAGCAATTAGTTCGGTTGATAAATCTTTTGTNAAAGCTGTGAATTATGCCAANAAAAATATAGTAAAATTTTCTAAGGCAAGTTTGAAAAAAAATTGGAGAGAAAAAACAAAAAATGGTGGATATGTTGGTGAACTATTTATTCCTATTAAGAGAGTAGGTTGTTATATTCCAGGAGGTGCTGCACCTTTAGTATCAACAGCTCTAATGACGGTAATTTTAGCAAAAATCGCAGGCGTTGAAGAAATCGTTGCTTGTTCACCACCGTCTATTGATGGTTCTTTAAATCCAAATATTATTTATGCTCTTCATAATAGTGGTGCAACAGAAATTTATAAAATGGGGGGAGCNCACGCNATTGCTTCAATGGCATATGGTACTAAAACTATTAAAAAAGTTAATAAAATCGTTGGTCCAGGAGGGCCATATGTAACTGCAGCAAAAAAAATAGTTTATGGAGATGTTGCAATTGATATGGTTGCAGGACCGAGTGAAATCGGAATACTAACTGATTCTACAGCAAATCCTAAATTTGTAGCTGCTGATCTATTGTCTCAGGCAGAACATGGAACTAGCTTGGAGAAAGCATTGCTAATTACAACATCAATGAAACAAGCTCAATTAGTAAAAGAACAAGTTTTAAAACAATCAACACAATTGAAGCGAAGAAAAATTATTACTGATGTCATTAATAATGGAATGTTGATAGTTGTTGTTAAAAATTTAAANGATGGAGTCGATTTAATTAACGATTTTGCACCCGAACATATGGAGTTAATTGTAAAAAATCCAAAAAAAATAATTCCTAGGATTAAAACTGCAGGAGCTTTATTTATAGGTTCATGGACTCCTGAATGTGTTGGAGATTTTATTGCAGGACCAAGTCATGTTTTGCCTACAGGTGGCACTTGTAAATATTTTTCAGGATTAACTGTTGACGATTTTAGAAGAAGAATGAGCGTTGTTGAATATAAAGAAGATGATTTAAAAGATTCTTTAGAGACAATAGAAATATTTGGAAATATTGAAACTTTAGATGCTCATAGTAAATCTGCTACAATTAGATTTAGAAAAGAGGTTTAAATTGAGCGATTTAATAAGAAAATCTATACAAAATTTAAAAGAATATATTCCTGGAGAACAGCCTTCTGATAAAAATTTAATTAAACTCAATACAAATGAAAACCCATATCTTCCATCTCCAGATGTACAGGATATTTTATCGATGGTTGAAATTTCAAATTTAAATAAATATCCTGATCCTAATTGCACTGAATTAAAAAAAGTTATCGCAGACTTACATAATTGTTCAGTTGACGAAGTATTTATTGGAAATGGTTCTGATGAAATCCTTTCTTTATCAGTAAAGTCATTTGTGGAAAAAAATGAAGTAGTTGGTTTTTTTGATCCATCATACTCACTTTATCCTGTTTTAGCTGATATTGAAGACGTAAAATACGAATTAATAGAGTTAGATGATCAGTTTAAATTTAATGGTAAATTTACGAATAAAATAAAATTATTATTAATTGCAAATCCAAACGCACCAACCAGTCTTTCTTTATCTGATGATTTGATGTTAAAATTAGTAAAGAATCAAAAAAGTATATTATTGGTAGATGAAGCTTATGCAGATTTTTCAAAAAAAGATTTCATTCATTTTGCTTTAGAGTATGAAAATTGCTTGGTAACAAGATCTTTATCAAAATCCTATTCATTGGCGGGAATTAGATGTGGTTACTGTATTGGTAATAAAAAATTAATTGGAGCTCTTAATAAAATTAAGGATTCNTATAATATTAATTATTTGACCCAAGAAATTGCTCGTGTTGCCATTCTAGATCAAGGAACAATGAAAGCTAATGTTGAGGCAATTAACCAAACAAAAACTATTTTAGTAAATAAATTAAATGAATTTGGATTTAAAGTATTTCCATCAGAAACAAATTTTTTATGGATAAAGCCATTAGGAATTAATGCAGAAAAGTTATATAATTTATTAAGAAGTAAAAATATTTTAGTAAGATATTTTGATAATAATTCTAAAACGAAAGATTTTTTGAGAATTACAATTGGTACTGCTCCTGAAATTTTTAATTTAATAGACGTNNTAGACGATATTGTGAACAATAATTCAAAATGATTAAATTAGAATCAGTAACAAAAAAATTTGATAAAAAGGTAATATTAGATTCTATATCTTTTAATATTAATAATAATAAANTTATTGGCCTTTTNGGTAAAAATGGTGCCGGNAAAACAACTCTTATGCGATTAATTACTGGATACTTTCTTCCTGATGAAGGAGTTATTAGTATTTTTAATAAAGATATTTCATTAAACCCAATAGAAGTTAAAAAAAATATTGGNTATTTTCCTGAGAATTGTCCTTTATATGATGACATGAAAGTTGATGAGTTTTTAAAATANCGTGCTCGGATCAAAGGAGTTCTTCCAAGACATGTTAATAAAAGATTAAGACAAGTNTTAAAAGATTGTGATATTTCTGACNATGGNAAGTTTCTGATTAAAAATTTATCCAAGGGGTATCGNCAACGAGTTGGNTTAGCTGATTCGNTAATACATAANCCTAAAATTCTTGTTTTAGACGAGCCAACNGNAGGACTAGATCCAAAGCAAATAAAAGAATTTCGAANGTTAATAAAAGAGTTGTCNAAAAATCATATAATTTTTTTATCATCACATATTATGCATGAAATTGAAGTATTATGTGANGAAATTATTATACTTGATAAAGGAAAAATTATTTCAACAGATCGAATTAATAAATCTTATNATAANTTNAATTTTTCCAAAAATATTTATATAGAATTAAAAATTGATATTTTAAATTTTAAAAAAATAGTAGATGAACTCAACTATATAAATGTNCGATCTATTAANGAAATAGATGATATTTGGTTATCGGCTGAATTGGATTTAANAGANAATAAAACTTCTGATNCTTTATCAAGTGATTTATTTAAAAAAGAAATCAAAGTTCGTNTCCTTAANGTAAAAAAATCAAATTTAGAGAATGCTTTCATTGAACTAATGAATTAAGANGNATATTTATTATGAGAGTTTTTTCGTGTCTATTTAAAAANGAGTTGAAAAGCTTTTTTTATTCTCCAACTGCCTATATAGCCTTATTTATTTTTTGGTTATTATCTGGATTGAATTTTTACTGGGTGTTAATGCAATTAAGTGAAGGNGAAAGAGCNATATCAGTTATACAATTACTNTTTTGTGGTCCATTGATAATTTTTTCATTACCTGTNATTGTTCCGTTAATAACAATGAGACTTTTTTCTGAGGAAATGAAAACAGGAACTATTGANCTTCTTTATACATCTCCAATTAATACTTANAGNATAATTTTATCAAAATTNTTATCNTCGTTAATTGTTTATTTATTTCTTTGGATACCAATAATNATTCAAATTTTTTTGTTGGATGCATTATATAANGATAGTTCGATAAATATTTTTAACTNNGGAATAATATTTTCATCNTTTATAGGTATTTTTTTTATAGGTATTTTTTACATNTCAGTAGGTTTATTTTTTTCTGCACTNTTTGATAACCAAGTAATTTCTTCAATATTTAGTTTTGGTCTATTATTTAGNGGACTATTAATTTTTATGTTTTTAGGNATTAANACNAGTGATATGNCNGTTAGATCTACCGGTAAATATTTNTCAACATTTGANCATTTNTATAATTTTTCTAGGGGTGTAATTGATAGTAGAGTNTTNGTTTTNTATTTATCGCATTGNATTTGGTTTCTGTTCAATTCGTTAAANGTNTTAGATTGGAAAAGATGTTAAAAATATGAATATAAGTTACAAAAAANTAAGAAAATTTAATTTATCAATGCTTTTAACAATTTCTTATNTAATTGTTATTTTGNTCTGNTTTTTATCTNACTATCATTTTTTTCGTATTGATGTGAATAAGNATTCAGAATATTCAGTTTCCGCAAATACAAAAAATCTTCTCTCTTCNCTTGATNGTAAATTAAAAATTTATTTAGTCATTCAANCAAAAGATNAAATTTATTCAGATTTACAAAACTTGATTGATGAATATTCNTCTTNTTCANATAAACTAANTATTAATTGGACTGANCCNGTNAAAAACCCCTCTAAAACAGAAGAGTTAATTTACTCATATAAACTNAATTCATATCCAGCAATTATAATTGATAACGGATTTCAATCTAGAGTTATTTATGATGAAGNATTAAGAAAAACTGATTCTTCTGGAAATACAANTNTTTTTAATGGAGANAGAGTAATTTCAAGTGCAATATTTGAGATAAGTAATAAAATAAAACCGAAAATTTATTTTACTTATGGCAATGGAGAAAATCNAATTGATGATTTTNCTGACAGCGGTTTTTCGTCAATNAATATTGATTTAGANACTCAATCAATCAATTCAGAGTCATTCAATCTAAATGGATTTAANCCAATACCATCAGATGCTAATGCTGTTATTATAGCTGGACCNAAGAAAAAACTTAATAANGCATCNTTNAATATTATTGAAAAATATTTAAATAGCAGTGGAAGACTTCTTATCCTNTTAGATTCTAATTATGAAAGNGGTTTAGAAAAAATTCTTAATAAGTGGTCAATTTCNTTAACTCCNGGTTTTGTTTTTGATCAGTTNCAAACTCTNAAAGGNAGAGATGTAAATNTTAATAATTATGGNAAGCACGAAATTACAAATGAAATAGATTTTCTTGTACGATTATTATTACCAAGAGCAATAATTCCAATTTCTTTNCCAAACAATAGNGATGTTGANCTNCCAAAAGTATCNATGNTGTTAAGAAGTTCAGATAANAGNTGGATAGAGACATCTTCATTTANTAGNACACCAGTATTTGAAGAATCTAATGGAGATTTATTTGGTCCNATCCAGCTTGGAGTAGCTATNGAAAGAGGTGCNATACAAGAATTAGATGTTGAAATACCTCCNTCAAAAATAGTTGTAATTGGTGATTCGGATTTTATTTGTAACGCAAATCTTATTGATGGAAATAAAGATTTTTTNAGAAGATCTGTAAATTGGCTTATCGANAGAGATAATAAACTNACAATAAGTCCCAAAAATATTACTAATGTTAAAATAACTACATCNTCAAAGAATCTTAAATTTNATTTTATCATTTCTGTNATTTTAATACCGATTTCTATTTTGTTGATTGGATTNATAATTTTTATTTGGAGAAGAAAATGATAAAATGGAAATTTACATTTTTTTTAATGTTAATTANTTTTNTTTTGTCATTTTTTTTATTTTACGAAATAAATAATAATAANGATNNTGTTCAAAATTCTGTTAAGCTCATCCCNTATGATNTAAGTAACTTAATATCANTAAATTTTATTAATTCTTCAAATAATATCTATTGCAAGAAAATAAATGATGATTGGTTNATAAATNCAACAAACGATAAGCTTCAAAAAGCTGANTCTNTAATAATTCAAAGAATTTTAAAATCTTTAGAAAAAATATCATTATATCCGAATATTAAATTATCTGAATTAAATCAGAGTAAATTAAGCTTATCTGATTTTGGTTTAGATGATACCTCTGATAAAATACTTTTAGATTTTGGATTCAAACAAATTCAAATTTCAATTGGATCCAATCATAAGTTAAGTTCAGATATTTATTTTCTCAAAACTGATATTGATTATATTTTGAGCGGTTCTAGTAAAATATTAAATTTTATTCCACGAAATATAAATAGTATTAAAGATATGAATATCATGCCTAATATTTCACAAGAAGTTCAAAGAATTTCAATAAACTCAAAGTCAAAATATGTTGAAATTGTTAAAAAATCAGAAAACGAATGGAATTTAATNCAGCCTAGACGAGGGGTTCTAAAAGGGATTGAAGTAAGTAGTTTTATTGATAAATTGAGTTCTTATAGCTTAATTGACCTTACTGATAAAGAAATTATTGATTATTCAATTGATGAAAATGAATATGAAATAGTTGAAGTTTCATTTCAAGGAATAGCAGATGAGCTCTATACTTTCTCAATTATAAATAAATCACCGTTAGATAAAAATTATGTATATATAAATATTGGTAGCGAAAATCAAATTGGAAAATGTGATGTNAGTTTATTAAAATTCATNAATTTTTCNTTNGATAATTTTTTAAAATCAAAGGTTTTTGATTTTACTATTTTTAAACCTNTTGCTTTTACTNTTGAAACAGATAAACGTGANATAAATTTATCTAAANNTAAAAATGATATTTGGGAAATGAAAGCNCCTTTTTTTTGGAACTTAGATCAAAAAGCNTTGGATGAATTTATTTTATTTGTGGATAATATGAGAATAACAAAATTTAATGTTCCAAANGACNAAANTTATAANACATCAAATTTATTAATTGAATCTGATGATGGTAAAAAAGAAAAAATTATTTTTTTTGAATCTGATGATACNGATGATTTATTATTAATAAAATTTTTTGATGAACCTTTCTATCATGAAATAAATATTAAACATAGTTTTAATAAATTTCTTAATCCTTTGTTTTTTAAAGATACTTATCTATTTTCTTTTTCGATCGAAAACATAAAAAGTTTAAAAAGAATTATTAATAATGATAAAAGNTTGGAAAAAATTTATAATTTTTCTGATGGTANTGATGTAGAATTTGTAAATAGTTTAATNAATATTAGAGCAGATAAATATGTGGCTGCATATCCATCCGCATTAGAAAATTTCGGATTAAAGGATCCGTGGGGTATTTTTCAATTTAGATTTTCAAATTTAGANATTTTAGGATTAGACTTATTAATTGGAAAAAAAACTATTGGAGGAAGNTTTGCCATGATAAAAGGTAGAGATATNGTTTTTNTATTATCTGATGAAACATTAAGTAAAATTATCATTTAGCAATTCATAATATTGGAGNTTTTATATGTTAACTGAATTACATCCAGCTTTTTGGTCCGCTTTATTTGGATGGCTTCTTGCTCAGCTTATTAAAATGATAACATGTTTAGTAAAATCGGGACGTTTGGATTTTAGCTATTTAGTTAGTACNGGNGGNATGCCAAGTGCTCATACATCAATGTCATGTGCTTTAGCAACATCTATAGGTTTGCTAAGNGGGTTTAATTCTGTGGAATTTACAATTTCAATTGTTTTTGCATCTGTTGTTATGTTTGATGCGCAAAGTGTTAGAAAAGCAGCAGGTGAACAAGCAAAACTNTTAAATCAAATTATCGACGAGTTACTAAATAACCATATTTTTTCTGAAAGAAAATTAAAAGAATTNTTGGGACATACAAGACTAGAGGTTTTAGGAGGAGTTATTTCAGGTATTGTAGCTGCAAATTTAGTATTNTTATTTTTCTAAGAAGTTTTAATAGCTTCAACTGGACAATGACCAAGACATANACCACAATTTGTACAGATAGNAGGGTCAATAATAAATTGATCATCTCCTGCATAAATAGCCTCATCGATACATTGNTTTTCACATTTGCCACAACTTATACAGTTTTCTTTAATATAAAAATTCATAATTATTTATTTTTTACACCAACAATCTTCACAATCTGAACCNCCGCAGCTTCTTGGTTGCTTACCTCTTTTNTAGTTAATAAATGCCAAAATTATTACAGGTATAGCAAAGAAAAATAATGTAATTATAAATAATAATAATATTTTCATACCTAAATGTTTATCCTATCTTTATTCTGTAATAACGTTTTTTTATTTAACTTAAAAGGCAAATATTGATGAGTTCAAATAAATCATATAAAAATATAAATCAAGATAATTTCTATAACACTTCAAAAGACGATGCATTAATAGAGTCTCAAGAAATTCTTAGTAACAATGAAAAAGTATCTACAATTGATAAAAAAAGAAAAGATACCAACGGTTTCTCAAATCCAAAAAGAGATGTATCAGCTCTTTATCTTATTTTAAGATCAATAATATTTATCTTAGTACTAATAATTGGCGTTTATTTTTTTAACCAAGGCATTGCTATTTATAAAGAGAAAATAAATTTAGAGTTTGAAAAACAACAAACACTTTCTCCAATTCTAAAAGAAGTGAAGTTAATTGATTCAGTGAATTTTGAGAATTTAATTGATAAAAAATCATTTTTTGAAAAACAAGTTTCAAAGTGGAAGTTATCAGAAAGGAATTTAATTGCAGCTAAAGATTTAGATTCAAGAGGAAATATTAATGAGGCTATTAGGCTTTGTCATAAATCGTTAAATGATAATCCAGCTAATTTAGATACTTTAGTTTTTTTAATTAATTTATANGAAAGAGAAAAAAGTTATATAGAGGCAATTAATACTATTTTCAGAGTGTTAAGTGTTGAAAATGATAAACCTGAGCTTTTAGAAAAGCTCGTGAGTNTGCTTTATCAAATTGAAGATTTTCCCTCAGTTTTAAATGTATCAGAATTTTACAATGAAAATTATGTTTTTAATTATAATGTAAATCTACTAAGAGCAAATTCCTTTAATAATATTAAAGATTATAAAAATGCAATTACATTATATAAAAGATTAGCTATCATAGAGCCTAATGATTTAAACCCTATCAATGCTCAAATTAATATTCATTTTTTACAAAAGAATTTTTCCGAAGCTTTACCATTATTAAATAGTAATTATGAAAAATTTCATAGAGATGAAAAATTTTATTATAATTATGCGCTTTGTAATGCTGAGCTAGGGGATATAAATAAAGTTTGTGAAATTTTATCTAAGGCGAATAAAATTTTTGGTCCATTTAAAGTNAAAGATTGGTTAAATAATCCAGTCTACTCAAAATTTGGTGAAAACAGAATTTTTAAGATTTTTAATAAAAGAATTGATAAAAAAATTGACGAATTAAGAAATCCATAAGATTAAAATATTAGTTTTTACCAATATGATTTATCCCTATTTTTTTAGCTATTTTTATTTGTTTCTGTCGTTCTTTAAAGCGATTTTTCTTTTCAGGTGATGTTTTATTATAACAATTTGCACATGAGACACCTTCAACGTAATGAATATGTTTTTTATCATTCTCTGTTATAGGTATACGACATGCATGACATTGATCGTAATTTCCTTTTTTAAGATTGTGATCAACAGAAACGCGATTATCAAAAACAAAACAATCACCTTTCCATAAAGAGTCTTTTTTATCTATTTTTTTTAAATAATTTAGTATTCCACCTTTTAAATGATAAACATATTTAAAACCTTTTGATTTTAAATATGCNGTCGATTTTTCACATCTAATTCCGCCAGTACAAAACATTGCTATCTTTTTATTTTTTGGAAGATCTGAATTATTTTTAACGAAATTAGGAAAATCTCTGAAAGAATCTGTTTTTGGATCAACAGAATTTATAAAAGAGCCTATTGATGTTTCATATTTATTTCTTGTATCAATTAAAATAACATCATCTTTCTTAATAAACTCATTCCACTCTTCAGGATTAATGTAAGTTGCATTATAATGAGTTTTTTTTATTTTTACTCCTAGAGTTACTATTTCTTTTTTTAATTTTACTTTTGTTCTATAAAATGGGTTTTTGTTAGTAAAACTTAGTTTATATTCGATATTAGAAAATCTAACATCTGATTTTAAAAAATTTATTAGATTTATAATTTTAGAATTATCTCCACTAACTGTCCCGTTAATACCTTCATTTGCAATTAAGATTGTCCCGTATATATTATTTTCTTTAAGGAACGATAAAATTTTATTTTTAAGTTCTTTTAAATTTTTAATTTCAACAAATTTATAAAGTGCGCAAACTGTAATTTTATCCATTAAAAAATACCTCATTAAAAATTTTGTTTTTTGAAATTCCTTTAGTTTTTAAAAAAATACGAACATCGTTTATCATACTTTCTCTNCCACAACAGTAATAATTATTATTTTTAGATAATGGAATATGAGAAAAATTTTCTGTAATTCTTCCATTATGATACTTTGATTCTTCCTTAGAAATTGAAATATAAAGATTCTTAATCATGGTAAAATTATTAATTCCAAAAAGATCATCCTTTTTTCTTACGCCATAAAATAGTGAATCTGGTGGATTATTTGGATAAGATTTTAAATATGAAAGAAATGGAGCGATTCCAGTTCCTGTTGCAAAAAAAATATTTTTTTGATTTGTATTATTTTTTAAAGGACTAAACCAACCAAATGGTTCCGATATCAATAATTGATCATTCTTTTTTAAATTTGATAGATATTTTGAAACTTGACCATTTTCAATTTTTCTTATTAAAAAAGATAAAAAATTATCATTTATTCCTGAGCAGATACTGTAAGGTCTTGATTTTGCGTCATTTGAAGATATTGCCATACAATCACCAGGTTTAAATAGAACATCTTTTCTTTCCAAAATTAATTCAATGATTCCAGAATTTGAATGATGAATATTTAATATTTTATGTTTATTAAAAGATGTCACAATTGATTTTTTCTATAATGATTTTTGTCTAAGAGCTTCATATAAAATTATTGATGCTGATGATGATACATTTAATGAATCATTTTGGCCAAGCATAGGAATAGAAATTGTATTATCAGATAAATCGATCACTTTATTTGATAAGCCTTTATTTTCAGATCCAAAAATTATGGCTAAAGACTGATTAAAGTTAACATCAGTATATCTCGTTGATGCTTGCGGGGATGTTGCAAATGTTTTAATTTTATTATTATTTGCCCAATTAAAAAAAGTATTAATATCAGTATTAATAATTGGAATAGAAAAAAAACTACCAATACTTGATCGGATTACATTTGGATTATTAATATCTGTTTTGTTATTTAAAAGAATAATTCCATTAACTCCTGNAGCATCACTCGTTCTAATAATATTNCCTAAGTTTCCAGGTTTCTCAATATTTTCAATTACTAGAAAAATTGATTTACTTTGAATTTCTAAATCATTTATTTTTCTTCTGATAATATTNGTTATTGCTAATATTCCTTCTGGATTTTGTCTATATGAAATCTTGTCAAATACCTTTTTTGAACATTCATAAATAGAAGAATCACTATTCTTGATAAAATCTATNATTTTGTCATTTGCATAATATGAACAGAAAAATATTTCTTTTAATTCACACTTTGCATCTAAAGATCTAGTAATTTCTCTAAACCCTTCAATTATCATTAATGATTTTTTAATTCTTTCTGAAGGTTTATATAATTTTAGAACAGATTTAATTTTTNTATTTTGTACACTATTAATTTTATTAAATTTCATGATTAANTAGACTTTTCATAAATATCGAAATTTGTGGGTCTCTAGCACCCATNCCTAAAAAAGCATCATTTTTNTTNACAATATTAAAAAATAATTTTTTTAATGAAACATAATTATTTGCAAAATAAATATTTTTAAANTTTTTACTTAATTNGNGATATAAGTCCTCAGAAGTTTTGTTTATTTCAATTGATCCTCCATCAAAGAAAATTGGCATTAAAGTAAAAGATCCNNTATTTTTTTTTAAAAAATCAGAAATAATTAAATCTAATTCATTATAACCTTGATTGAATGATTTATGACCATGAGGACGCCAGAAAGCATGAACTTTATTAATATAATTTATATTAATTAAACTATCTAAGGATGACTGGATTTTCATTGGGTTATGGGCATAATCGTCAAATAAATAGATAGATTTTTTATCACTAATTTTTTCTAATCTTCTTTCAATACCCAAAAATAATTCAATAGCTTCTAAAGTTCTTTTTTCGTTTAAACCATATTTTTTACAAAACGAGAAAGTGGTTTTAATATTTTCTTGGTTATGTTTTCCAATTAAATTTGATTTAAAAGTTAAAGAATACATTTCATCATCATTTTTATCATGAAATATTTTTTTTGTTTGATTTTTAAATTTTTTAAATACATCAATTAGATCTTTTTTTGGTAAATGATCATTTCCAATATTAGTTAATATTGAGTGCGTCGGATTTATTTTAAGCAATGATTTATCCGATTCGTCAGATTCAATAATCCATAATTTTTTATTTCCTAGCTTTATGTTTCCTAAATTTTTATCGTTTTTCCAATTTAGAATACCAGCACCACAATAAACTGATGGATTAAGATTATGGTAATCAAAAATCCATCCTAGAAGACCTGTNGTTGTTGTTTTNCCAGCTGTTCCNGTTATTGCAATAATTTCAGCATTTTTTGGAATTATATTATTTAGAAAATCNACTCTATGTAATTTTAANAGTTTNTTTTNNTTAGATTTGATTAAATCTTTATTNTTTTTCTCTATAGCCGTACTGTAAACAATTAATGTNTTT
This sequence comes from Kiritimatiellaceae bacterium, assembly GCA_002712105.1. Lineage (GTDB taxonomy): Bacteria > Verrucomicrobiota > Kiritimatiellia > Kiritimatiellales > Pontiellaceae > Pontiella. Next base: position 9,596 of record PASA01000025.1, on the reverse strand, counting down.
TTTTTTAATTCAAAACTTCCATTATCAAGAAAAATTTTTATTCCCATTTTTTCAAGTTCTTTAAAAGGAGATAATAGGGGGTCGTATTTTCTATCTGATCCTGAAACATTGAAATTATTAAGAATNGCNAGTTGTGCCAAACCGTTCATCCCTGTTCCNCCAATACCTATAAAATGCACATTCTNAATCTTAGAAATATCAATCATTNTATCATTTAAATTAATTAAACTGTTTATTAGAAGATTTTTCTTTCATTGATTTTATATAATCATGAACATTATTTTTAGTAGATATNGGAGGTTCAATATTAGAATTAGACCATCCGTCTTTTGCCCAATCATTATNATTCATACTACTTCCTAAATATCTCTTTTGNGTTTCTTTTTTTATCTCTGAATCAGTTGTCAAAACATATGGTGTAAGTAATATAATNANNTCNGTTTGAATTTCTTCTTGTTGTGTATTNCCAAANAGACGTTTTCCAATAAAAGGAATATCTCCTAAAATTGGAAGTTTTGTGGCTGTATCATCNATTCGTGAAGTTATTATTCCTCCTAAAGCAACTGTTTCGCGATCTTTAACAGATATTTGAGCAACAAATTCTCTATTTTTAATTACAGGAACAGCATTTGAATCTATATTAACAGTTCCTCCAACTTGGTCAGCTGCTTGTGAAATTTCCATAACAACAACTCTTTGAGGATTTATTCTTGGAATTACAGTTAATTCAATACCGATATCTTTGTATTCATATGATGANCTTTGAGTACCCAAACTTGATCCAAAGGTTGAAGTTGATGTNACAACNGGTCTTTGTTCTCCAACAATTAATTTTGCTTCAGTATTATCAGTAGTCATGATAATGGGAGTTGAAAGCACTCGAACATTTTCATCTTTTGAAGATGCTTCAATAATCATTTCAGTTGATATATCAGGAATAATATCAGTATANTTTANAATNCCACTTGTAATATTTGCACTTTTTGCTGATACACCAGATGGTTTATACAACCAATCGATACCAGATTTAATTTCTTCAGTTAAATCAACTTCAAAAATTACTGCTTCAATCATTACTTGCTCTAATTTTACATCAAGCTTTTCAATAACTTTTTTGATAGCGTTTATATCNTCTTTAGACCCCATTATTAAAATCGAATTTGATCTTATATCTGCTAAAATAGTTGTTTCNTCTGATAAGTTTATATCAGAATTATTTTCAGAAATATTATTACTTTCCTGATTAAGAGATGTATTAGTATTAATTTCTTTATCATTGGGTTTTGAACTATTTTCATTTGATGAGCCAAGTAATGAGTTAAGTGTCGCAGCNAACTCCTCTGCATCAGAATATTCCAAATTAATTACTTCAAAAGTTTTTTCTGGATCTACAGCAACATCTAAAACTTCAATAATNTTTTCAAAAAAAGTAAAGTTATTACTTTGTGAAAAAATTATTATTATATTAGTTCTTTCATCAGCTAATACTTTAACATCTCCTTGTATTAANACTGCTGANCTACNTTCAGTATTGGATATAGAGGCTTGATTAGCTTTTGTNTTTTCGTTATTAGCATTCGCACGNATNACCCCAACAGGNGTTCTTGCATATGGATTACCTGAAATTTTTGCTTCTTCTTCTTCTCCTTTTGCNGCTGTAATTATTTCATCAATTTTTGNTGCNATATCTTCAGCNTTAGCAAANTGGATTTGATAAATTCTCTGTTCNATTTGAGCAGTTGCTTGATCAATAAATTCTACAAGTTCTTTTGCACGTTTTACGTTATTTGCTGTATCTGTAATCATAATGCTATTACTTCTTTCGAGAGTTAAAATCTTTCCATAACTATGAAGAACATGTTGAACAGCTGCTTGNACTTCCTTTATTTGAACATTTTTTAATGGTATAACAGAAGTTATGAATTCATCAGAGGATAGTATTTTTTGATCTGTATTAATAAATATGTTCATCCCTTGACCTACAAGATCATTAGCATTTGCTTGAACTACTTTAATAAATTTTTCACCCATTGGTATTAATGCAATTCCGTTCATGGCAAGAATTGATTCAACAACTTTAATTGATTCCTCAGTTGTCAATGAATTTACATTAAGAGTTATGCTGGCTTGAACTTCATCCGTTTTTAAATAAATTTTATCCGTCCACTGACAATATTGCGTCATCACAGTATCAATATCTGCACCTTCAAAACGAAATGATTGAATATTGCTAGATGGCACTGTAATTGTTTCAGAAAATGAAATATTGATATTTAGTAATATTATAATAGTTATTAAAATTTTTTTCATATGGATTTCCAATATCAAGATAACATAATAGGTTAAAAATTATTGTAATTTAAATTAAATTAATTATAGCTAAAATATAATTNGATTAAATCAAATACTTNAAATTAAATTTAAATATGTTTGTTTAACTATTAATATNAATTTGNANTTAAAANATGATAGGACAATTTGAAATTACGAGNAGATGTGAAAAGTCATCTGCAAGAACAGGTAAACTCCATACGATTCATGGTGTTATTAAAACTCCTGCCTTTATGCCAGTTGGNACTAAAGCAACTGTTAAAACCATGTCGTCNCAAGATTTAGAAGANTTAGNTTATGATGTAATTCTTGGAAATACTTACCACTTAAACGATAGACCGGGTGCAGAATTNATTGCTANTCATGGGGGATTACATAATTTTATGTCATGGAAAAAACCAATATTAACAGATAGCGGTGGATATCAAGTTTTTAGTTTANGNCAAATTAATAAAATNACTGATTTAGGAGTAAGTTTTAGATCTCATTCAGACGGAAAAGAATTATTTATTGGTCCACATGAATCTATGAAAATACAGTCTCTTTTNGGATCTGATATAGCAATGGTATTTGACGAATGTCCTCCATATCCTTCTGATAAAGNATATGTTTATAAAGCNGTTTGTAGAACAATTGNATGGGCAAAAGAATGTAANAAATATGATAATTTAAAAAATCAGTTAGTTTTTGGAATTATACAAGGAGGAATNTACCAAGATCTCAGAGAGGAATGTGCTAAAAAANTAATAGAACTTGATTTTAATGGTTATGCNATAGGTGGNGTNAGTGTAGGAGAATCNGATAATTTAAAACTTAANTCTGTNGANGATACNATTAAATTTATGCCNAATNATAAACCTAGATATTTAATGGGAGTNGGAGAATTTCATCAAATGATATANTCNATTTCNANAGGAATTGANATGTTTGATTGTGTNATGCCTACAAGACAAGCNCGTAANGGTACNGTTNCAACNATGAAAGGNAGATATCCNATTAAATCAGCGAAGTTCAAAAANGATAAAAGACCTCTTGAAGAAGGTTGCGATTGTTTNGTTTGCAAAACTTATACAAGATCATATATNAGACATTTATTTAATGTNGGNGAAATATTAGGATTAAGATTAATTACATATCATAATTTGTATTGTTATAATAAATTNATTAAAAATATAAGAACTTCNATAGAAGAAAATAAATTTGAACTTTATAAAANTAATTTTGTTAAAAATTATAGTGTAGTTTTAAAAGATTAAAAAAATTATTAAGGAGATAAAATGTTAAGTAATCAAATATTTATTTTAAATACAGCAAATACNNCNCCAGGAATTGGATCATTTGTTCCTTTTATTTTATTATTAGCTATAATGTATGTACTAATAATTCGCCCTCAAAAAAGAAGAGAAAAAGAACGTAATGAAATGTTAAATAAAATTAAATCTGGNGATAAGGTACTTCTTACAAGTGGTATNATNGGCTATATTGCAAATACTAAAGANGATACAATAACAATNAAGATTTCAGATAATACAAAAGTTGAAGCNGTAAGAGCTTCTGTTTCCAAAATAATTCTTAATAATGATTCTTTAAAGGATTAGNTTTATAAATAATGNGGAAGAGGATTTATGAAAGTAACTTTATTAACTAANTTAGGAATACTATTAACAATCNTATCNATTAGTATTTTCTTTTTTTATAAACAATACATTTTTCCANTTGAGAANGTNAAATTAGGACTAGATTTAAAAGGTGGTTCAAGNTTCGTACTNGATGTTGATAAAGATGANTTGATAAATAATATNATCGAAAAAAATGATCAATATTCCTTAGTATCTGATNTTCCAGAAANTNTTATTGAAGAGCAANTTTCTTTTGTTCAGTCTATTGCTGTTGAGGTNATACGAAATAGNATAGATGTTTTAGGAACCGCAGAACCAGAAATTTATCCTGAAGGTAAATCAAGAATTGTTGTAAGACTTCCGGGTGCTGATGCAGTAACAAGATCGGAAGCAAAGAATCAAATTTCAAAAGANGCAGTTTTGTNATTCAAACTNATTCATACAGATAGNGAAAAATGGGTTAATGATCTGTATCAGNTGGACATTTATCCTAAAGGATTTAAATATGGAGATTATAACCCAAATTCTGGNATTTATTTATTGAGAGATTACTCNGTATTAAAAGATTTTGAGNTGGATAGAAATTATTATTTTAATTTAAAAAATTTTGGTAATAAGCCCGCAGATTTCATGCTAATTGANGAAAGATTGAAAGANGGNTCTATTATATATAGACCGCAATNTGTCGAAAAAAGAATAAGATTAAGCGGGGATACAGTTAAGAATGCAACNGTTAGTTATGATCCAATGACGGGNTCTCCAGGTATTTCNTTGGAATTTGACGATTTAGGTAAAAAAAGTTTTGGACGAGTTACCGATCAATATAGTCCTAAAGCNGATGGAACNNTTAGAAGATTAGCAATTATTCTNGATAATAAGCTCTATTCNGCACCNAGGATAAANGAAGCTATTTATGGAGGAAGAGCAGAAATAACTGGAAATTTTTCCACAAANGAAGCTCGTCAGCTAGTTAATGTTTTAAGGGCAGGAGCATTGCCNGGAAGAGTAGAAATTGTNGAAGAAAGAACNGTTGCCCCAACTCTTGGACAAGATTCAATAAATAGTGGAATTAAAGCNCTAACNTATGGTGGAATATCAGTNNTAATTTTTATGATNCTCTATTATTTAAATGCAGGNGTTATTGCAAACTTNTCCTTATTTCTTGTGGCANTTCTNCTTCCATTAGGNATGTGGTTANCGTCTGGATTTTTAGGTGTTTTATCTTCTTCCATAGAAGGNGGNTCAGTNAGTCTTCCTACTTTGACNCTTTATGGTATTGCTGGAATTGTNTTAACAGTGGGAATGGCAGTTGATGCAAATGTTNTAATATTCGANAGAATGCGTGAGGAGTGGAAAATTGGAAANTCCATAAAAGGATCAATNACAGCTGGATACAATAAGGCTTTTAGCACAATACTTGANGCTAACGTTACAACATTATTAACNGCCATAATTTTGTTNTGGCAGGGAAGTGGNCCAATCAGGGGGTTTGCAGTNACTTTNAGTGCTGGAATAATCGTNAGNATGTTTGTAGTTTTAATTATTACGCGTCTNATTTTTGAGGTATTAAGTAATTTCAATATTCTTAAATCATTAAAAATGCTTTTTATTCCTTTTTTAAATAAATCAAATTTCAACATTCTTTCAGGAAAAAAAATAACATCGGTTATTTCTATTATCTTAATAGTTTTGAGTTGGACTATTTTTGTTAATAAAGGAAATGAAAATTATGGTGTAGATTTTACAGGCGGTTCAGTTGTTACATATGAATTTAATGAAAAACAACCAATTGATGATGTTAGGCTTAAATTATATGAAGCCGGATATCCCACAGCGAAAATTTCTTATCAAAAATCTCTTGAGGGGAAAGAATTTTTAGAGATTAAAATTAAGGAATTTGGAATTGAAGCAGAAAATTCAATTATCGCAATAAAACAACTGCCTGGGAATTATCAAGATATTAAAAATGATATTGTAGGTTCTCAAATTGGAGAAGAGCTTAGATCTAAGGGAATTAAGTCAATGATAATAGCTATTATTGGAATAATCATTTATATATCATTTAGATTTGAATTTAGTTTTGCAATTGGCGCAATTGTCGCTGTTATTCATGATATATTAATAACAATTGGAATTTTTTGCNTGNTAGGAAATGAATTAAGTATGCCTATAATAGCTGCTCTTCTNACAATTGTTGGATATTCAGTNAATGATACAATAGTTGTTTTTGATCGNATAAGAGAAGATTTACAACTTGTAAAAAANAAATCATATAGTTTTATTGCAAATCTNGCTATNAACAAAACTTTAAGTAGAACTTTATTAACNTCTATCACAACGCTTATAACTATTNTTATGCTTCTAATATTTGGCGGAGGAGCTGTTCAAGATTTTGCAGTAGCATTATTTATTGGAATTCTTGTTGGAACATACTCCTCAATATTTATTGCTACACCTGTAATGTTATTAATGCAAAGAAAAAANAAATCTTGAAGAANATTTAATGAAAAATAGTAAAGTTAAAAATAAAAGAAGAACAAAAACTGAAAAATNTAGATGGTTNAGAAGAGGTTTTTCAATATCNATTTTAATTATTCTTCTAATTTTTATCNTTNTTCTTTTNGTTAGAGGTATACGATGGTCAAGAGANCAATTTTTTAAATCNAATCCTAAATTTGAGATTCAATATATTCATTACGAAGGNAATAAATATAGNGAAAATAGNTATAGAGAAGATTTATCAAGTGTTGGTGTTACGAATGGTGCAAATCTATTCTCTTTTGAATTTAAAGATATTGAAGAAAAAATAAATTCACTTGAATATGTTNAAAATATTATTATTGAAAGAGATCTTCCTAATGCNTTGCGAATTAAAGTNGTTGAAAGAGATGCAGTTGCATCAATNATTATTAATAAAAGAGTTAAATATATAGATAATGATGGATATGTTTTTNCTGTAAACACAAGTTCAAATCAGAACCTTCCTACAATATTTGGTTATAATACCTCTTCAAAAGATTATAAGAGATTNTTNGATGAAGAAGTAAAATTGGCTNTAAGNGTAATAGAAATCTGTAAGAATAATGATTTCTTATATAAAAACTTTAAAATCAAAAAAATTGATATNAANANAAGAGACTATTTTTTTGTAACATTATCAAATAATATTGTTATTGAATTACCTAAAACTAANATTAAGAAGAAATTACAAAANGCTTGTTCAACAATCATAATTGCTANTGGNAGAGGNCAAAAAATAAATAGATTAAAATATAGAAAAGATAAGTTTATAGCTGATTAAAGGTTAAAAATGACAAATGATGTTATTGCTGCATTAGAAATCGGAACAAGTATGATTCGTAGTGTAGTCTGTGAAATAAGAGATGATGATTCAATTTCTGTTCTTGCATTAAGTGAAGTAAAATCAAATGGAATTAGAAAAGGTGAAATATTTGATAGAAATGAAGTAATTGATTCAGTTANGGATGCATTAAAAGAATTAGAATTAAATTATAGAAAAAATATNAATTCCATCATCATTTCACTTTCTGGNGGTAATACTGAATGTTATTTTTCTGATGCTGTNTCAAGAATTGCNGATCCAAATGAAAATATTCCTCAAGAAATATTACAAGATGATATTGTTGATCTTTCTAATATTGCAAAAAGAGTNGCANTNCCNTCAAGCCGTATAAAATTACATTCATTCAATCAATATTTTAAAGTAGATGATATAGACAATGTTGTAAATCCTTTAGGAATGACTTGCGAATCATTATCTCTTCAAGTTTTAACAGTTCATGGAAAACAAAGTATAGTNGAGAANTTTCAGAANTTAGTTGCAGATGTTCCTATAGATTNTATTGAAGCAATATATAGNGGNCTCAGTTCNGCNTTAGCAGTAACAACTGAAGNAANGAGAAAAACNGGTGTTGTTGTAATTGATATNGGTGGCGGTACAACAGATTATTGCATTTATCATGATAATATTCTAAAATTATGCGGTACTTTTACTGTNGGAGGTGACCATATNACNAATGATATTGCTGCAGGNTTACAAATTCCAGTTGAAAACGCAGAAGAGGTAAAAANAAGGGAAGGTAATGCATTATTAAATTTAATGGAGAGAGATAGAAATATATCTTTACCNTCTACTAACAATGGTTTTNGTGGAAAAATAATTCGAGCGATTACATTAAATACAATTATNGAAGCAAGAATGAANGAGATTTTTCAATTAGTTAAAANNGANATTGATCATAAACTTCCAAATTTACCACTGAGTGGAGGTATATTAATTACAGGTGGTGGATCATATTTAAATGGTGCTCGTGATTTATCTCAAAAAATATTTAACCTTCCATCAATGATAGGAAAGCCTAGAGACACTCAAGGCTTGCCTTCAGTTAATGATGGACCAAGATTTTCAGCATTAATTGGTGCAATACGATATTTTAAAAATCATGAGAAAAAAATAACTAAAATATCAAAACTTAAAAAGATAATGAATTTATTTTGGGGAAAATAAAATGATTCCTTCGTCACAAAAAAATTTAAAAAGAATTTTAGTACTTGGAGTAGGTGGCAGTGGATGTTCGTGTGTAGCAAATTATTCAAAATTTAATAAATCCTTATCATACATGCTTGTGGATAGTGATGAAGCGAGTTTGTCTAATTTTAATTCAGAAAATATATTTTTAATTGGAAAAAAATTAACATTAGGAGGAAGTACCGGAGGAGATGTAGAAATTGGAAGACAAGTAATTGAAAAAGATGCTTCTAAGTTAAGAGTTATCTTAGAGGTAGTAGATCTTGTAATTATTATTGGTGGTTTAGGCGGCGGACTAGCATCAGGAGCAATTCCAGTTATAACTAGAATAGCTAAAGAGTGTTTAACGAGGTCAATCGTACTATCAACATTTCCATATTTTTTTGAAGGTAAAAATAGAATAAATATTGCAAAAGATTCAGTAAAAAGAATTCGTTCTCATGCAGATGTTGTAATCAAATTACATAATGATAAATTAAAAAAGAGGATTAATGAAAATAGATATGAACAATCTTTTAAGGAAAGTCATTTTTATTTCGAGAATGCGATAAATTCAATCTGGATAATGTGTAATAAACCAGGAATTTGTGGATTAGATTATTCATCATTACAAACAATTATAAAGTTTTGTGATGGATTTTGTCATTATGTTCATACTAGATGCGTTGAAGATTGCAACAGATCAAAAAAAATCATTAATGATTTAAAAAATCATCCGCTTACAAGCAAAGGATTAATATTAAAGGATGCTCCTGGTGCTATTATTTTAATAAGAGGTGATAAAAATTTAAAACTTTTAGAAATTGAAGAAATAATGAATTTTTTAAATGATGAATTTGTTGATAATGCTTGGATTAACTTTGGTATCCAGCATGACAAGAGTATCGATGGAATTTTTGTTGATGTATTTGTTGCTGAGACATGGAATGAACCATTAATTAACGACAGTATAAATATTTTTGATTCACAAAGAGAATTATCATTATCAAATGAGAATAAGGGTGTTTTTTCTGACATGGAGCCTACTGTTCACAAAAATCAAGATTTAGATATACCAACATATAGAAGAAAGAATATTAAATTACCAAAATAAATCT
>PASA01000024.1 GCA_002712105.1 Kiritimatiellaceae bacterium | reverse complement strand
ATAGGAAACTTATCTGATATTTCATTTAGAGCAATTGATACACTTAGATCGGTTGACTTTGTTTTTGCAGAAGATACAAGGCATACTAAAAAATTATTTTCTAGATACGAAATATCTACCCCATTAATTAGTTGCCATAAATTTAATGAAACAAGAAAATCCAAAGAAATTATTGCCAAAATTAATAATGATAAATCAATAGCCCTTGTAACAGATTCTGGAATGCCATGTATATCAGATCCCGGAAGTAGAGTTATTCAAATTTGTCGAGAGTCTAATATACCAATAACCTCAATACCAGGTCCAACTGCTTTAACGACGGCAATATCAATGGCTGGNTGTTCTGAATCAGGATTTATTTTCCATGGATTTTTACCTCATAAGATGGGAGCAAGNAGAAAAAATTTNCTTCAATACNAANATTGNACGCTTCCAGTTATTTTTTATGAGTCTCCCTACCGAATCAAAAAATTATTAACCGAACTTAATGAAATTATCGGAAANAATAGGAAGNTATACGTTTTTAGAGAACTAACAAAAAAATTTGAAGAAACTTTATNCGGNACACCAAGCGAAATTCTNGAAGCTTTAAATGAACGAACNATAAAGGGAGAAATTGTTTTAATTTTAACANCTACTGAATAAGTTTATAAATTAATATACCGTTGACTGCTTAGTGGGCAATGTTACAATTTNANAAGATTTTTTGGAGTATTGCNTTGACTGAATTTACAGACCAAAATAATTTAACAGCTGCTGAAAATGGTTCTTCAGTTTATGTTNGTATTAATGGTAGAGGATCATTCCGAAATAGTCCNANTTTAAAAGAATTTGTTACTAAAAAATTTGAAAAATCATCGCCANTTAAAATTTTTTTAGANATGAAAACTTGNTCTGGAATGGATAGTACATTTATGGGAGTCCTAGCTGGTCTNTCTATTTTATCNAAAAAAAATAAGCACTCATTNTCNCTAACAAATATTTCAANNAAAAATGAAAAATTATTAAAAACTCTNGGTGTAAACAAAATTTTAACGTTTTCNAACGAAAAANATGATTACTTAAAAAAANCNTCAAAAAATATANCTTCNATTAATGACAAACAAAAAACTACTAAAANNTCNCTAGANGCACATAAGCAATTNGTAAAAATTGACAAAAAAAATAAATTAGAATTNAAGTCAGTTATTGATTTATTAGAGNNGGAATTAAAAAATTATAAAAAAAGATAAATGATAAANTTTACTACATTTTTAGATTTTAAAATATTATTTTTAATTTCAATTTTCATTTTTTTCTTGTTCTTTTTCAAAGGAAGAAAAAAATTAAAATATTTGACNCACGAGCGTAATANATTACTTCAAGAAAAAGAGGCAACTATTGGATTTGTTCAAAATGTTGGAGAAGTATTTGCTGATTCNGAAAATATTGAGATGGACATACTTCTCGAAAGAGTTCTTCATTATGCAGTNAGAACATGTAAAGCTAGTTCAGGNGCAATTTATTTAATTAACGAAGAAAATGATTTAATNGCTCGTTCAATTTCTGGAGTTTTTCCTCCACTATTTGAGGTGGATGATNTTTTAATAAAAAATTCATCNAANATATCCGANGATCTTAAAAANGTAATTTATAGTAAAAAATTATCAAATGAATCCTTAATTGGGGAATGTGTTGTNCATGGTAAATCNTTATTAATTGAAGATGCTGAAATGGATGTAAGAATCCCNCAATTACCAATTGAATTTCTGAGGATTCGTTCTCTTCTTATTATTCCAATGCGTTTTGGGAACGATGTCATTGGTATAATGATTCTNACNAACAGGACTGGTAATACACGCTTTACACTATCTGACTTGAATTTAGCTCAGGCATTAGCAGGACAAGCTTCNGTNCCAATTCACTATGCAGATCTNCAAGAAGCCNTAGAACAAAAAAGGCAGCTTGACAGAGATATGCAAATTGCTCGTCAAATTCAAAATTCTTTACTCCCNCAATCGTTACCAGAAATAGCTGAAATAGACTTAGCTGCATTTAGTCATCCTGCTTTAGATATAGGNGGNGACTATTATGACGTTATCGAAATTGATGATAAACATATTGGAATGGTNATTGCTGATGTNAGCGGTAANGGAATTGGTGGGGCTTTAATGATGGCAGTATGTAGAAGNGTAATACAAGCTCAGGCAAAAAATGAATATGATCCNAGTAGTATGCTTATATCTTTAAATGATATCTTNTCTCCAAACTTAGCTGAAAATATGTTCATAAGTATGTTGTATATGGTNCTAAATACAGAAACTCATCTACTTAGTTATGCACGTGCTGGTCATGAACCTCCNATTATATTCCACCGAGATACTCAAAAAATTGATCGNGAAGAAATTGACGGTATTGCTATCGGACTAGTTGACAAGTCNACCTTTACTTCAATAATTGANACTANAAATATTCAATTAAGATCCGGTGATTTGGTTGTCACATATACNGACGGTATAACTGAAGCAATGAATGATAAAGGTGAGGAATGGAGTGTTAACAAATTATTAGAATATATCTCAAAAAACAATCAAAATTCTGCAACTGAATTACTCGAACAGATTGAAAATAAAGTACTAGAATTTGCAGGAAATATTCCTCAGTATGATGATATGACAATGCTNGCAATGAACATAAAGTAATTTATCNCTTGTTNAATTTTAATTTTTNATTATNTATATAANNCTNATGTGGGTATTTGGTAAGATCTGTGAAACTCAGACACTGTCGCGCAACTGTTAAAGTCAGAAAACATACCTTCATTTTTTAAATTAACTTTANACCTCGCGGTTAGGTAAGGAGAGAGAAATGTATCAAGNAATAAGAATTGCTTTTNTAGTTATATGTATTGTCAGNTCATCCATNNCTATTGAAACTATNGATGAAATAATTGTTGAGTCTACTAAAATTCCAACACCNTTAAATATGGTGAATTCTTCNCTAGAAATTTTAACTAGTCAAGATTTAGAAGATTCTGGTGCTGAATTTTTATCGGAGGTATTAACATCATTGCCGGGAGTACATATCTCACAAACTGGAAGTTTTGGAGGCGCTACATCTATNTATTTAAGAGGTGGAAAACCTAAACACTCATTAATTCTNTTAGATGGTATTCCGTTAAANGATTCNCTTGACGCAAATGGATATGATTTAGCTCATTTTGATATAAATGGAATAGAAAGAGTTGAGGNNCTTAAAGGACCATATAGTTCTTTGTATGGTTCAGGCGCATTATCTGGAGTAATTAATATAATTTCAAAAAAAGGATACAATAATCCNAAAAAAAGTATTCNAATTGAAAANGGATCTTTTGACTCTACCAAGTTAGGAGTAAGNATATATGAAGGAACTCCATCTAATTATCTTAATATTAANGCCAGTACATTTAGNTCTGATGGATTTTCTCACGCATCAACCTACACGCCCGGGTCTGGATTAGATGACGATAAAATTGAAAATGACAATGTTCATATAAATACAGGTGGGATTATAAATAATGGTAACGAATGGAATCTTTCATACCGTAATATTGATACACTTGCAGAATATGATCCCGATGGGCGCTGGAATACTGGAGATCCAGGAAGCTATAAAAGAAAGCAAGAAATTCTATACGGTAATTTTAAACAAAATATTAAAGACGACAAATTAAGTTTAAACTATTCATTATCCCATAAAAAATTAGATCTTCTTTATCCTGACTATTTTACCGGAACTTATAATACAGGTGATTATCAATTATTAACACAAACTACATTATTTAAATGGAGCGGTATTTATAAAGTTTCAGATAATGAAAATATTTTATTCGGATTCGAAGACTCAGGGGAAAAAATAAATAAATCAAGTTATCTTTCAGGTGCAGATGAAATTAAATTTAAAAGTTACCTTATTGCCTATCAAAAAGATTTAAATGATAAATTTAGCTATATGATATCTACAAGAACAGATGACCATAATTTATTTGACTCAGCTGAAACATACCAAGGTTCAGCTGGCTTATATTTATCTAAAAATACTAAATTAAACACTTCAATTGGAACAAGTTTTTTAGCCCCAAGCGGTTTTCAGTTATCTAGAAATCGTGCACTTGATGCTGAAAACGGTAACTCGTTTGAAATTGGGTTNAATCATTTTATTCCAAAGTTTAATACAGATGTTGATTTTACCTATTTTAATAATAANTTTGANGATCCNATTGGTTGGAANGGNACAAATTATGTAAANTATGCTGAATCTGATATTGAAGGATTTGAGNTTGGTAGTACTTTTGATTTATCCTATGAAGATTATTTAAGGTTTTCGTATACTTATATCGATACTGATAGTNCCGATGATGATTTTATTAGTAGACGGCCACAACATAAAGCAAACCTTAAATATTTTACTAAGCCAACAGAAAAAATATCCATATCAACCTTTCTTAGTTATGTAGACAAGGTCTCAGATAAGAATTTTTATGACCCTGCATCATCTTTATATGCAGGCGTTCCTGTAATACTTGATGAATATTTTGTTGTGGATTCTAATATTAGATATAAACACAACGAAAAAGTTGAGTATTATTTAAATATCAAAAATATTTTTGATGAAGAATATGCAACTGTTTCAGGTTATAATACGCAAAANTTTTCAATATTCTCAGGCATAAAAATTAACTTATAAGAAGAGTTTATTTAAAATAAGACTTTAATTCATTTTGCAAATGATTGGCAATAATTTCATATTTGCTTTCATTAGCTAAATTTACAGTTTCTAGAGGATCCTTTTTATAATCAAATAACTGCTTTGCAATTACATTAGATTTATCATAAGGGCTTCTGGTATCACTTTTCATCCATTCAATATATCTATATCGTTCATTTCTTAAAGCATATCCCATTCCATTACCACTTGGCCATTGACTTAATGCTGATGATTTTAATGATATTTTTGGATTATTCATAATAGGTTTTAAACTCAATCCATGTAAATTGTTTGGGATGTCTTGGGAAGTTAAATCACATAACGTTGGAAAAATATCGATAAATTCAACTGGAGATGTTGATTTTTTTCCACCATTTATCTCAGGAGAAATAAACATCAATGGTGAACGAGTCGCTTGCTCAAAATTAGTATGCTTACACCAAAGTCCATGATCACCAAGATGCCAACCATGGTCTCCCCATATTACAATAGCTGTACTTTTGTCTAGTTTTAACCTTCTTAATTCATCTACTAAATCTCCTATTAACTTATCTATATAGGAAACGCATGCATAATATCCATGAATTAACTCTAACTGAAGATCTTCAGAAATATGTTTTGAGACATCTTTGGAATGGCTATCATAGTCAGGAACGCCATTATAGCTTTTTAATTCTCCTACCTTTATATAGGTAATCTCATCATCATTTTTTGCTTTTTTTTGATAAGGATGAATTTTAAAATTATTTCTCTTATACATATCCCAATATTTCTTGGGAGCTGTAAACGGTAAATGAGGGCGTTTATATCCAACTGCTAAGAAGAAAGGTTTTTTTGAGTTTTTTAACTCCTTTAACGTTTTTTTTGCATATTCATTAAGCAAACCATCTTCATACGCTTCATCTGGAACATCAGCTGATTCAACAACTTGATTCCCCCCTCTATCATGCAAATATTTTTTTTGTTCAGCATATGTTGCCGCCCCATTTCTTTTTGCCTCAGCCAATAATTCATGAGCTCTATCGGATTGAAAATGACCAAGTACAGTTGGTTTATTTCCTTTTAAAGCTGGAATTTCATGAAATCTTTTAAATGGTTGAGACCATGAAAATCTATCCATTTGACTATCTACACATCTTGGATCAAAAATTTTTCCCATTCCAATAGTTTCGTATCCATTATTTTTAAAATATTGAGGGATAGTAAGAATATTTGGATTTTTTTGACGCATTCTAGTTTTAAGATCTAAAACTTGTGTATAGTCAGGCCTCATTCCAGTCATTAAGCTTGCCCTACTAGGTCCACATACTGCTTGTTGACAATGCGCGTTTAAAAATACAGTTCCTGATTTAGCCAATTTGTCCATATAAGGAGTTTTGGCTTTTTCATCACCAAAACAACCAATGGTTGGTTTTAAATCATCAACGGAGATAAATAAAATATTTTGGACTTTCTCTGCGTAACTTGAAAAAATTATAATAAATTGTAACCAAACAACTTTTTTTATTAAATTCATAAACAATTAATACCCAATCCATTCTTTAATTACATTTCTTACATAAAGACCTGCTCCTGCATTATGCCCTTTACCTACATGCTTATAATGCATGATATCCCCATTTAAATAACTATATTCTAACAAATCATTATATTCAGCATATGGTACTCCATCTGCATCTGAAATCTGACTACCGCTATAACCCATGTGTGTAGCCCAAATATATACACTTTCTTGAGCAGAATAAAATTGATTTTGCCATACACCTGTACCACCATAATAAGGAACGGTTGTATCTAATTCTCCACATATTGTAAGCATTCTTCTAGTTGTTACAGGTATAATTATTTCGTCATATAACATACTTTCAGAGGATGAATCATATCTGAAATTTGTTCCATCAAACATATTAGTAATCATGTTACTTACAATACCAATACCTTGGTGAAAGGTATTATCTTCTAATTCAATCATTAATCGATTTACTAAAGCTCCTCCATTGGATGAACCTATGATTGTAATCCTGCTACCATCAACATTACTATGAAGTTTTAAATACTGAATAATTTTACGAATAAAATCTACATCTGGAGCTTTGCTTGGCTCCTTTCCAATATTCCAACAATTTTGATACCCGTCAGGAGCTACTCGAATCACATTATTTAGATAACTAATTGCATTGACGTTTCCAGTTCCTCCAAATCCATGAAGATGAATAACTACTGGAAAAGGTCCACTTCCATTTGGAATTGCAACTTTAACAGGTCTTTCAAAATTTGTTTCTTGGGACCAATTTTGTGTAATAGTAAAATCTCCTTCTAATACAATTTTTTCACTTATTCGATAAAATGCGACTTCTTTATCCGTTGTAATTTGATAATTATTTTCTGGAGGCGTTGCATTAACACCGTCATTTAATAGGTTAGAAAATGGATCGGTAATAAGATTTGTGGAATTCTCTATTAAATAAATCTCACCTTCTTCACTAGTCCAAGTTATGTTGAATAAACCGTTAGAAACAGATGATGTTGTTGCTATTGCTAAATTAAAAATGGCTAAGTATATAATAACTAAATAAATGATTTTATTAACGATATTCATATCACATATATACCATAATTATCCTAGATTAAAATAGNTATTAAATGATATATATNTGGTGTTTTTCACAATTTTATTGAGATTTATATNAACACAATGAAAAAATTAATTCTTATTTTAAGTTTTTTAATCTTTCACCAAACGTTTGGNGTGGATTCAACTACAAGTTTTTCAAACTTAAATAACGANGTAAAATTTTCATGGACTAGTGCTGTTAATCAAACATATTCAATCATATCGACAACTNATTTAACAGAAGATGTATACCAAACAAACACAGTTCAAGCTACTCCACCATTTAATCAATGGTGGAAAGATATGAATAATAACTCGGAATTTTTTAAACTTATTAAAAATCAAGTGACTAATGTTCCCCCAAGTAATATTAATTCATCAATCACNAATAATATTATTGTTAATGGAACTTTTGACAACAATTTATCAGCATGGGCGGCTCCTCAATTTAATAATGGGGCAAGTGGAAATGCTTCTGTGCAAAACGGAGAATTATTTTTTAATATTCAAGATGCAGGCAGTCAGCGTTGGAACATATTTTTTAGACAATTAAATTTAAATTTAATAAATGGGTATAATTATACCCTTAAGTTTAAAGCCAGTGTAAGTGATAATAGAAGAATTTCATTAGTAATAACTAGTGGAGATGGTACGTTAAGTTATTTAAATGAAAGTAATATAGATATTACCCAGAATCCTCAATTGTATTCTTTTAATTTCAATATGTCACAAAGTACAGATCCTACAGCTAGATTATCATTCAATTTAGGAGAACATGGAAGAACTGATAATAATTCTGAAGATAATATTGGTGTTTATTTAGACGATATTGAATTGATATATACTATCAATGATGGAGAGCCGGGAAATATGCGTCTTGTTGCACATGAAAGAAATAGACGGCTTGCTCGCGGAAACAATTTTATGGCAGCAAAATCAATCCAAGGTCATGGTAAATTACAAGATTATGAGCTCTTAAATCAACATCACTTTAGCCATTGTCGAATTGGATATAAAATGGACGAAAAAGCTGCATCAACCTTTCCATATACAATCCCAAGTTTAGATATGACCTATTTAAAAAATATGGTTGATTGGTGTAATCAAATGGGTCTTATTGCAATCATTGATCCAATACATAACTGGATGGCTGACGATTCAGCAGGAGGACCTTTTGATCAATCGGTTGATTTAGAAAAATTATCGAATATATGGCTTCAGGTTGCTTCAGAATTTGCCGATTATGATTTAGAAAATGTTTTTTTTGAAATTGCAAATGAACCTAGATCGAATCATAACGCGCAAGAAATAATATCCACAGGTTTATCAGCTATACGAAGTATTTCAGGAAATGAAACAAGAATGGTGATTATTTGTGGAGATGGATTTTCCACTCGACAAGCTCTGATAGACGAATTTGATAACAATAATATACCCCTTGATGATAATTATCTAATTGGAACTTTTCACTACTATGACCCTTTTGATTTTACAAAACAAGGTGCAGCCGATAGAACGCCAGGAATTACTTGGGGAAGCGAGTTAGAGTTTCAACAAGTTGAAACTCACTTTGACCAAGTAGTAACAGCAAACAATAATTGGGCAGCAAGAAATAATACCCAACCGCTTCCAATTTATTTGGGTGAATTTGGCGTTGATAATGAGGCAGATAATCATCATTCGGATCGAAAAAAATGGCTAAGCTGGATTAGAATGCAGGCTGAAAAAAGAGAATTTTCTTGGGCTCATTGGAATATGTACTCAAATATTGATACAGCTAAAGGAATGGGTCCATGGTCATGGAGTTACTGGCAAANTACTCAGCCAAATAATATGACAGATAGATATTTTGATCCTGACCCAGTGGAAGCATTAATTGGTAGATATGAATTTGAAAGTGGAAATGAANTTGGAAATGTTCAAGAATCCAATTTTTATCCAGGATTCAGTGGAGNNAGTTACATTGAATTTCTTGCAAATGAACCAAATGACTATGGNTCCTTTTCNCAGCTAAATAGTATTTATATACCTAAAACGGATACCTACAAAGTAAATATTCATTACGCTGCAAATACAAATCATATCCTTCGATTAGTTAGTAAAAATGGTGACGATGAAACATCTTCAACCAATGTTNNATTTAACGCAACCGGTGGATTAAATAGNTGGNACACACATGAAATTGAGTTGCCATTTCAAAATAGTGAAACAAATTCACTTCGAGTTGTATCACCTTTTGGTTCAACAGACAAAATTCTCTTAGATTGGCTTCATATTAGCTTGTAATGAAGAAGAAAAAATAACTTATAAAATTATAATCCAAAATTTTTAAANTCTAAACTTTCAACTATTGCCCTTGACCATTGTCTTCTAGTATTAACAATAGGGGTAGNCTCGATTGACTGTTTTGATTTGGATTCATTCTCTTTCATATACATTTTTGTAATCATATTTAGGAATTTATTATATTTTTCCATATGANTTAATATAAATAAATGATGATCTGAAATAAAGATTAATTGTTTTCTAACAAACGTATTTTTCTTACAGCAATTTTGAANCACTTTTGGGCGATAAGTGGGTACTTTTCATANAAATTATTTCTTTCTGATGGATCATTTTGCAAATCATATAATTCAGGAGTAAATATTTTATTATTGTATTTTTTAATTTCTACAAGATCTCCATANTTTCCAACAGGCTTTGAAAAAATCAATTTCCATTTTCCAACTCTTATAGCCGAAGCTTTTCCAGCCGTTGAATAATAAACAAAAATTCTTTCAGAATTGTTATTTGAATTATTTAATATTGATAAAATATCAACACCATCAATATCATTATCTATGGTAATTTCACATAAATTTAAGATAGTTGGTAAAATATCAAGTGACGTAATTATGTTAGTACAAACACTATTACTATCAAACCTACTTGGATATTTCATTATACATGGTACTCGCATTCCCCCTTCAAAAATTGAAGCTTTCCCGCTTCTTAATGGTAATGCCTTCCCTCCATGATCAAAAAAATGAAGCGCCGGACCATTATCAGACGTAAATATTACTAAAGTATTTTTTTCTGCATTAATGTCTTTGAGAGTCGAAAGTATTCTTCCCACAGACCAATCTATTTCTTCAATAGTATCTCCATACAAGCCTGCTTGGCTAGTATTCATAAAGTCTTTTGATGCATATAATGGGACATGCGGCATAGCTGGGGTAAAAAATATAAAAAAAGGACTGTCCTTACTTTTGTNTATGAAAGAAANAACCTCTTCGGTATATCTTTTTGTTAGAGTTGATTGGTCAACCGGAAACTCAATAACTTCATTATTTTTCATCAATGGCACTTGATTATTAAATTTTCTTGCCTTTGCCCATTCTTTTAATCCCCCAATTTTTTTCATATACTCAATATCTTCAAACGTAATATTTTCGTTAAGAATAACGTTTCTGTGCAGTTTTAACTCTGGAGCTATCCACATATCATTACTGTAAGGAATACCATAATAATAATCAAACCCGTTAGATATCGGTAAGAATTTTGATTGATGACCTAAATGCCACTTACCAATACAGGCTGTTTTATAATTTAACTTTTTTAGTAATTTAGGAATAGTTTCTTCTTTTGGTGATAATCCCTTATCTCCAGAATTTGGAAATAGTACTCCTTTTGCTAAATTCATCCTGATCGGATATTTTCCTGTTAACAGAGCNGCTCTAGANGGAGTACATACGGATGATGCTACATAAAAATCTGTGAATTTAATCCCTTCTTCTGCTAACTTATCTAAATTAGGGGTTAAGATATTTGGGGAACCATAACATCCGAGGTCTTGGTAGCCCTGATCGTCTGTAAAAATGATAACGATATTTGGCGGATTATTTTTTTCCAACTCAGAAATATTACTTCCAAAAGACCTAAGTATTATAACTATAAAAACGCAAATAATTAATAACTTCTTATTCATAAGTACATCCTATTTTTTATGCGTTTTGCTTGGAATATTTCCCTCTCGATAAATTGGATAATCATCGATAATTGTATAAATTGGGTCATTATCTATTTTTGGAAATGTCTCAACAATTTGCCTAAATTTTTCTACTTCATTTATATATTTTTTTGATTCNAGCAGATTATTTTTTTCGTTTAAATCCTTCGACAAATCAACTAATTTTTCTATTTCCCCTATTGAATTTATAAATACTTTTGAATATTTATCACGTACAACTCTATCTCTGTATCGGTGCGTATTCTCTATTCCGTTAAGGGTACCTACTCCAGGATGAGAGCCCATTGACAATATCCATTTTCTAGGAGATGGTGATAACGGATTTTTAAGAACCTCAACAAATGATACTCCATCATATTCATATTCTTTTTCTAATGAGGTGCCTGCTAACTGAGCAAAAGTTGGGAGCATATCAGAAAAATCTATTAAAGCATCGCAATTAGAATTACTTGGGATATGACCAGGCCAACTAATTATAAATGGAGTATTGACACCATTTTCAGTTGTTTTCATTTTTCCACCCTTAATTAACCTGCTATTTCTAATATTGGATATATTTCCAGCTGTTCCATTATCTGAAGTAAAAATGATAATTGTTCGCTCGCTTAGTAAATTTTCATCTAAATGATTTACTAATTTTCCTGTTAGAAAATCAATATATTCTACCATAGCTTTATGTTTTTCTAACTTTGTTGAAGCATTCATATCAAGTGGAGTGTGAACTAACGGTCCATGAGGAAGCGTCATTGGATAGTAAATAAAAAATGGTTGATCTTTATGATTCGAAATAAAATCTAATATGAAAGAGTTATATATATCAGGTCCAAATTGTCTTTTATAAGTTTTACTTCCTTCACTAGTATGAATGTAAGGATCCCAATATCTTTGATCGCTTTTTAATGAATGTTCATTTGAAGTAAGGTCTGTTTCACCGCCCGTCCACATACAAAAATCGTCAAAACCATGCTTTATCAATGCGTCAGGATGTATTCTAAAATCATTAATTTGCCACTTGCCCGCTATAGCTGTTTTATAGCCCGCCGACTTCATAACTCTTGCAATACTTGGATTTATTTTCCAATCAAAATATCCTAATCCCCAACGAGGAACATCCCAGTGATTTACCCATCCATTTCTAAAAGGATATTGACCAGTAAGAAAACATACTCTACTTGGAGTACACTGGGGCATGGAATAAACATTTGAAAACTTAATGCCTGAAAAAGCTAGTTTATCAATATGAGGAGTTTCAATGTTTTCACCCCCATAACAACTAATCCATTCCTTCCCTAAATCGTCCAAAAGAATAAAAATGATATTTGGTTTATCTAAAAAGTTTCCAAAACTAGCAAATGACAAACTACTTATTAAAAATAAAATTTTTATTATCATAAATAAATTTTAATTGGTTTATCTGAATTTTTTATCAAATCAAAATCAGCTTTATAAAACTGATTTAAATGTTTAATTTTTAGTGAATAAGTACCATAGAAACCTCTTACAGGAACTTGACCTTCTACAATGATTTTACCTTTTGCATGGGTATGCCATTTATTTTTAATTAGTTTATTTAATGTTTGATAGATTGGTTTAGGTTTTCCTTTATCATCAAATACTCCAGCGGGAAATTCTCTCCAACTTCCTTTATCTGATAATGCCCATAATACAATCGTATCAACTGATGGGTGACTAAATGCAAGCGTATAAAAATCGTGAGCATATTCAGCCTGATAATTTTCATATTTTGATGATGTCTTTCTTTTTGGTTTTTCTTTTCCAGCTCTTCGAGCCTCTTTAATTGAATCTTGCCATGCTCTCATTTCTTTCCAATCAGCCACAGGAGCACAGCTACATATCGTGACTTCTGTTAAGTCAATAGGAATCCCATATGCGCTATAATCTTCAAGTAAGTCCCACATAACTTCTTCAGTCCAAATATTCGAATCTTCCTGCATATGCGCCTGAATACCAATACTTTTAATAGGGATATTATTATCTAAACAATATTTTATTAAATTGTGATAATCTTCATGTTCATGCTGAAAATGATTAATTAATCCTTCTGCTTGCGGTTGAATTGATTGTAATTCGTCAGAGAGCATTTTTACAACTGGTCCTTGCCCTCCTCTTGAGTCCATCCATCTAGCAACTCCATGATTTTGTCCAATATAATCTCTGATTTCTGTTACTGAAGGAGCTTCATTATATAAATCCCATTCATCTATTTCTGGATAATTTGATAATAAATAACGTACATGAGTTATAATATCATCATGAATTTCATCCACATCTCTGGTTTCGCTGTTAATCCATCTAGGTGTGGAATTATGCCATAACAAAGGATGACCTCTAACCGTCTTATTGTTTTCTAATGCCCAATCTAATCCAAATTGGTAATACTTATTTAATTGCCATTTCCCTTTTTCTTTTTCATTTGCACTCCAATAAAAACCGACAGTATTATAATTAAAAAGATGATCGACGTACTTTAACATTTTATCTCTAAACGGCTCATCGTAAATAGCATGCATTTGAGTAAGAGATATTCCAAAGTTAAAATCGTGTTTTTGAAGCTCAATCTCCACCATTGATCCCACAGGTAATAGAGTGCCATCAGGCAAATAAATTTCTAATTCTACATTACCTTTTCTAAATTTTTCTATTCTTTCTTCTGCGCCTTTTAACTCCCATTTTATATGCTTTTCAGCTAGCAAGTTATTTTCAAATACGCATAGAAATGAACATATTATAAGAAAAAATTTCATATCATTCTCCTACCCTTGTTTGGTTTCGAATCTTAATTAAATCCTTCATAACATTATTTAATTTCTTTCCGTTTTTATCTGTTCCAAACGCATCATGAAGTTGTTTATATAATAAAAATAATTGATCATAAATTTTTTTATTTCCTTCGTTAGGTATATATTTTTTTTCATCGACCATTGTCATACAATCAATTGCCTCTTCAAAATTGTCATACTTATTACCAACAACAGCAGCAGCAATGGCTGCACCTAATGCACAGCTTTGGGAATTACTAGAAATTTCCATTGTGTAATTTAACACATCTGCATAAATTTGCATAACCAATGGACTCTTCTCAGCTATGCCTCCACAATTAATTATCCGGTCAATTTTTACATCATAATTTTTTAGTTGTTCAATAATTATTCGGGCTCCAAAAGCGGTAGCTTCGACTAATGACCTGTAAATTTCTGCTGGTGTCGTCTGTAACGTTGTTCCAATAATTAATCCAGAAAGCTTTGGATCAGTTAAAATAGAACGATTACCATTATTCCAATCTAGTGACAATAAGCCAGATGTACCGGGTTGAATTTCTAACGCTTGATCGTTTAATTCACTATGAGTTAATTTTTCACCTGGTTGTATTTTATTTACAAACCAATTAAAAATGTCCCCGACAGCTGACTGACCAGCCTCTATTCCGAAGTAATTTGGTAAAACTGATTCATAAGCAATTCCGCAAATACCAGGAATATTTGGTATTTTTTTGGTTATTGGTGTTATTGCTATATCACAAGTAGATGTTCCTAAAATTTTAACCATTACTCCTGGTTTTACTCCTGTTCCAATTGCCCCGGCATGAGCATCAATAGTACCTATCGCAACAGGTATACCTTCAGGCAACAACAGTTCTTTTGCCCATTTGAAATTTAATTTACCAGCTTCTTGACCAATATTTTTGGCAGTTTTTGGTAACTTATTTTTAACTTTTAATAAACGATTATCAATTGCATTTAAAAATTCATCATCAGGAAATCCTCCCCATGTATTACTGTATAGTCCTTTATGACCAGCTGCACATAATCCTGCTGTTCTATTTCCAGTTAATAGAAATGGAATCCAATCTTGTAATTCCATCCAACTATCAGCAGCGTTAAATACCTCCGGATCATTTCTTAAACAATTGAGAATTTTTGCCCAAAACCATTCAGATGAATATACTCCGCCACAAGCTGTAAGATATTCTGGTCTAATTTTTTGAGCATAATTTGTAATTTCTTCTGCCTCTTTTAAAGATGTATGATCTTTCCATAACCAAGCATAGGCAGATAATTTGTCGTTAAAATGTGCATCAAATACTAAAGCATCACCGTTTTCATTTAATGGTATNGGTGTACTNGCAGTTGCNTCGACGCCAATTCCTATAATTAAATCNGGATCAATATNAGCATCACTTACAGCATTTTTTACAGTCTGTTTTAATCCATCAATATAATCTAANGGATGTTGTCTAGAAAGATTTGGATCNTCANCTGTGATAACTCCATTCTCTCCGTGTNAATATTCAAATACCGAAGAGCCAANAATTTGGCCATTTNCNCAATNAACAACAATACTCCTTACGGAGNTTGTTCCATAATCAATTCCAATACTATANTGCTGTGAACAACTTTTATTCATATTCAAAAGAAACCGCGCAATGGCAACTAAATGAAGGAATNATCACTTCAATTTGATTATTATTTTTAACCATTTTTAATTGCTCCATCGATGGAATCAATGTTGCTTTTTTTATCTTTTCAGGTAAATCGACTATCAACTTTACATTGTTTAAATGTGGCAAGTCTTCAATTACTTCGCATGCACCTCTTGTAATTGGGGATGCATACAGTAAATGTGANACNTATCTTTTCTTATCTTTTTGGTGTAATAANCTGATTCTTCCAGTTGAAGGGAGGTCAACCTCAACCATTGGTTTGNAATTAAGGGATTTCAAACAATTTTTNAATAAATCTCGATGAAGATATGCTCCATGCTTGTAATACATTTCGTCAAGTTTATGNGCTATATAAATTACATTTCCGTTTTTAATTATTCCAGGATGTAATGCATTATTTAACTTATAGGGCGTATTTTGATGGGATGTAAANGCTCCGTANGTTCTGCTAAAATATGGTTCTCGAATGTGCGCTAATANTTTAGAGGAATCATTCGGTTGAACTTTAGTTGCTGATTTGTAGAATAAAAANGGAGTAGATACTAANCCNTCACCTANCTCTTTNTCCACAACGAGATAATCCCTATCGTACGCACCGGGACCAATATAAGTTGCTCCAATATCTAATTGTAGTCTTTGTTTATTCCAATCAAGTGCTCCTTCNCCAAGAACTAAAAGCTTGCCCCCTTTTTTNACAAAATTATTTACCCTATCNGCTTCTTCAGGGCTCATACATGGAACTCCGGGNACAATGATTAATTCAAATTTACTTAACTCTTGGTCACCAATATTNGCAATGGTAAAATTTATCTGAGANTCNAGAAGCATTCTAGTTATTCCTTCATCATGCTCCTGATTAAAAGATCTCCATAACGCAATNTTTGACTCTGGAATCCCTCCAATTCCAAAATTTTCAATACTTTTAACATAATCATATGCAAAACCAATATTTCTATAAGTTTCTAAATCCATTTCTCCGTTAGGATGTAATTGATCTCCAAAATTACAATTAGCCCCCCAAGATATCATTGATGCTGCTTCATATTTAAGAGCATTTGGATGCTTAAAACCTCCGAATTCTCCCCAAGCTTTNTGAAACTTTCCACTCATTGCAGTGATTGGATATCCTGCNGCTAAAAAGAATTTAGATTGAATTGGAAGNTTATCATAACCACCCCATGTTGTTGGTAAATCCTCTANATCCTGAACAGTATTGTATTCATACATTTTATGTTTAAAATTTTGAGCTCCTCTTTTTAAAGTAGTACAACCATTAAAATATATTGTTGCGTTTGGATGGTAACTATGAATTAAACGTGTGAGATCGCTTTGATGACGCTTGAAAGATTCAGCCTGAAATTTATATACATCTTGTTTATTTTTAACATCATATCCCTGCTTTTTCATTAGTTTTTTACATTCTTTACCATAACATGGATTTGCTACTTGATAGATATCAAACCACAACCCATCAACAGGATATAATTGACATATTTCTTCTATTTGNTTCATTATATGATCGTGATAAGANGTGTTCACGCACATATGAAACCACTGAAAGCTTGGCTTGGGTGTATCATCTTTAGCTCTTAANTCATAAGGCTGNGAGGAGTTCATATATTTTCCATTTTCTTGTCTAGCTATCCANTCCTTATTTTCAATTGCATCTATATGAGACCATCCAAAGGTATAATATAACGGAGCTAACACACCAATTTCATGACATGCTTCAATTTGAGCNCCTAATAAATCAAAATCTAAATTAGGATGCATTTTTCCAACTTTAGTTGGATAATAACTCCANCTATGATGACATTTTGCAAAAATATTNATGGCATCAATTTTTCCTAACTTTAGAGCTTCCTGAAATTGGTCTTTTGAGAAATTCTGTCCTATTTCAAATAATTTTTCTGAAGTATGAAAATCTAAATGAACTTGACGCTTTCCAATATTGTAGTTTGAAGCATGAAGATTAATTGAAAAAGTTCCTACAAATAAAAATATTATAAAGTANATGTTTAATTTCATCATTTGCTATTCCTTTAAATTTCCATAATTACCAGTTAACATTGGATCGTTTAATTTTAATTGCTGGTCATATAATTCTTTTTTGAGTTCATTTACTATTTTTTGTTTATCCTTTTNATATATCAAGTNATTTGTCTCATAAGGATCTTTGAGNAAATNAAATAATAAATAAGTTTCAGATTCAGGATACCATACTAATTTGAAATCATTTTTTCTAATCATCCGCTGTTTATCTTTGTAAGCNCCATAAATTGATGAATAACTTTGNTTTCCTTTAATTACCGGNAANAGACTTTTAAATGCGATATNATCAGGNATTGGTNCTTGTGCTAATTCAAGAGTTGTCGGCATGATATCTTGTAAATAAACCGGAGTTTTAATTGTTTTTCCTTTTGGAAAACCTGGACCACTAATAATTAACGGTGGTTTCATGCTATGTTCAAACATATTTTGTTTACCCATTANTCCATGTTGACCACATGATAAACCGTGATCTGAAGTGAAGATAATCACCGTATTATCAATTTGTTTAGTNTCTNTTANAGCATCTATTATTTTTCCTATTTGCATATCCATGTATGAAATAAGGGCAAAATACTCTTGTCTATTTTTCTTAACAGAATATATCGTTCTTGGGAATGGAGCAAGATCCTCATCTCTTGCCATTCCTTTTGCTAATTCCATTGCATAAGCGTGTGGATTTTCTGGTAAAAAATTTACAGGTATACCTATCTCTTCAATTGGATATTTTTTTATATATTCNTTAGGAGACTGCCTCGGATCATGTGGTGCATTAAATGCAATTTGCATAAAAAATGGTTCTTTGTAGTTAGCAGCTTGATAAATAAAATCAACAGCTTCTTTTCTGATGACCTCACTCCAATGTATTCCTCCCTCCCAAAATCCTCCATAAATAGGATTGCTTGGACACCACGAATTGTCATTTTTTGAAGAAGGTCTGAAATATCCAGCGCCTCTTTGATCCCACCTATAATTACCCCCTAATTTTGGATCAGAATAATTTGGCATTCCTGGGCGAATAGTTCCTGTAACATCGTAAATATTCTTCGGGCTAATATTGGATATATGCCATTTTCCGGTAAAATATGTTTTGTAACCACGTCTTTTTAAATACGTACTCCAAAAGTCAGCTGGATTTCTAACTTGGTCATCATAATATTTGTGTGCGTCCCACAATTGCTTTCCAAGCATCAACATTGTTCGACTAGCCATGCAAACGGCACCTTGCCATGCTCCGCTATTATACGCATTCTCAAAAAAAACTCCATTTTTAACCATTTTATCTAGGTTTGGAGTTTCTACTTCATTTCCAATAATTCCTATCGTGTCCCAACATTGATCATCTGAAAATAGAAATAAAATATTTGGAGTAGAGGCATTACTTTGTTTAGTAAAAATTAAAATGATGATAACTAAATATGATAATAATTTTTTCAACATTCTTTAATCCTCTTTTTGTTCTAACAAAGAACAAACTTTATCATATGAAACTTTCTTATTAAATTTCCTATCAAAAAATAGAGGGTAATCAGTTCGGCCCTTTATTGGACTATAATCTCTCCAACTTGCACCATCCCATACTCCCCAAAAAGTCACTCGTTCAAGAATTTCGTGATATTCTAAAAATATTTTAAAAATATTTCTATATCTTACTGCTTGAGCTTCTAATACATCTGGAGGTGCAAAGTTTGCATAGGGATTGATAGATCCAGATACATCTTTGTCAAGACTTACGATATCTCCTCTTAAATGCCATGCATTTGGTAAAACACTTAAATCCAACTCGGTAATATGAATTGGAATCTGGGCTTCTTTACATTTTTTAAAAACCATTTCAATATTTTTAAGCAATGGTTCATCCATCATAAAATGAGCTTGATATCCGATTGCATGGATTGGGATGCCTTTCTCTTTTAAACTTTTCACGAGATTAATAGCAAAATCAATTTTTGCTTCTTGGTCTAAATTGAAATCATTATACAATAATTTTGCGTTTGGATCGATTTCCATGACTGTTCTGTATGCTATTTCTATGTATTCAGGACCAATAATATTATACCATGGAGTGCTTCTAAAAAAAGCTTCGTAAATTCCTTCTTCATTTTTTTTAGTGTGAATGACCTCATTTACTACATCCCAATAGTCAACTTTACCTTTATAACGACTAACAACAGTTTTAATATGATTTTTCATTCTATCAATTAGAACTTCTCTACTAACCTGGTTACCCTCACTATCCCTAAAAAACCATTTTGGAGTCATGTGGTGCCATACTAATGTATGACCAACAATTGACATATCATTCTTTTCTGCAAAGGAAATCATTTGGTCTGCTTCCTCAAAAGTAAAATACCCTTCAGAAGGCTGAATAAATTCAGGTTTCATACAATTTTCTGCTGTTATTGAATTAAATTCTTTTATTGTTAGTTCTTTTTCCTTTTTTAAATTTTTATTAATACTTCTCTCAGGATCTCCTAAAACTTTTCCGTGCCAAATAGTTCCAACTTCAAAATAGTCAGAAAAAACTTCTTTTAAAGATTCCTCTTCATTAAATGATGATTGACTAGAAAGCATAAAAATAATTGTTACGACAAAAAATAGTAAAAAAATGAAGATATTCTTTATGCTAAATTTCATATAACTCCTAATAATTGAGAAACAAGATATGATATAGCTAACCCAAAAAAAGTATAGGACAAAACAAAAAAATAAGTCTGTTACTTGATGCTAAAAAAATTAATTGCTACTGTATATTTCCATTAAAGAGTTCTGTAAATATGACTCTTTGTGGAGCCAAATTTGATGACAAAAAAAAAGATAGAATACACCGAAGATAAAATTAAAACTCTATCCTCTCTTGAACATATTCGTCTAAGAACCGGAATGTACATAGGTCGAACTGGTAGCGGCGCCCATTATGATGATGGAATTTATATTCTTATAAAGGAAGTTATAGATAACGGAATCGATGAGTTTATAATGGGCCATGGAGATAAAATAGAAGTTAATATAGAAGATGATACAGTTACTATTCGTGATTATGGTAGAGGTATCCCTTTGGGTAAAGTTGTTGATTGTGTCTCAAAAATAAATACGGGCGCAAAATATAATGATGATGTATTTCAATTTAGCGTTGGTCTTAATGGAGTCGGTACAAAAGCAGTAAATGCTCTATCTTCCTATTTTCTTGTAAGAAGTCATAGAGAAGGAAAATTTGTTGAAGCTGAATTTGAAAAAGGAGCACTTAATCGAGAAGAACAAGGGAAATCTAACGAATTAAATGGGACACTTGTTTCATTTTCACCAGATCCGATAATTTTTAAAAAATTTAAATTCAATTACGATCATTTATCAAGAAGATTAAGATTTTATGCTTATTTAAATTCCAAATTAAAAATATGGCTTAATGGGAAATTGTTTCACTCTAAAGGAGGTCTTTTAGACTTGATTAGAGATGAAAGTAAATTTGAGAAAATTTATTCTCCATTTCATTTCAGTGATCAAACATTAGAATTTGCTTTTTCACACACCCAACGTTTTACTGAGGAATATTATTCTTTTGTTAACGGTCAATATACATCAGATGGCGGTACTCATTTATCAGCATTTCGAGAAGGAATTCTACGAGGTATTAATGATTTTTCTAATAAAAAGTTTTCTGGTGATGATGTTAGAGAAGGGATCATAGGAGCTATATCAGTAAAATTAAAAGAACCAATATTTGAAAGCCAAACTAAAAATAAACTTGGAAATAGTGAAATACGGTCTGAATTGGTATCAAAAATTGCTCAAGCTACTACGCAAGCTCTTCATAGAGAAATTAATGAAGCTAAAAAATTAATTGCAAAAATTGAAGAGACACAAAAACTTCGAAAAGAATTAAATTCAGTAAAAAAACTTGCAAGAGAAAGATCTAAATCTGTTTCTATTCGTATACCCCAGCTGAAGGACTGTAAATTTCACTTTGATAAAACAAAGCAAAAATATCTTGATACTCAGATTTTTATTACCGAAGGACAATCTGCGGCAGGTTCTCTTGTGAGTTGTCGGGATGCCAATACTCAAGCAATATTTACCCTCAAAGGAAAACCTTTAAATGTTTGTGATTTAAATCGAGATGCTATTTATAAAAATGTTGAAATATATAATCTGATGCAATCTCTTCAGATTGAAGATAATTTAGATAAATTGAGATATAATCATGTAATTCTAGCTACTGATGCAGATGTTGATGGATTACACATAAGAAATTTAATGATTACTTTTTTTATAAGATTCTTCGAGCAGCTTGTGATAGATGATCATCTTAAGATTTTAGAAACTCCATTATTTAGGGTTCGTAATAAAAAAGAAACTATTTACTGTTATTCTGAAGATGAACGAAGTGCAGCGGTTGAAAAAATAGGTCAGCATGCAGAAATCACTCGCTTTAAAGGTTTAGGGGAGATTTCTCCTCACGAATTTAAATCATTCATACATGAAGATGGGATACGTCTTTCTCCTGTAAAAATTAACAATGATGCATCAATTGAACAAATCATAAATTTTTATATGGGAAAAAATACTCCANTAAGAAGAGAATATATNATGAATCATTTAGTAATTGATTCCGAAATGATGTAGAGCAGANTAATGTCAAAGAATAAAAAATATAATCAAACTGATTTGTTTGAGAAAAAAAAAGAACTAAATGAATTGTTTCATCCATTAAAGCATACCGATGGATCTCTAAAAAATCTTCTTGATGACAATTTTTTACAATACGCATCATATGTAATTTGCGATAGAGCTATNCCTTCTATTGAAGATGGACTAAAGCCAGTTCAAAGAAGAATACTCCATGCATTAAAAGATAAAGATGACGGACGATTTATCAAAGTTGCTAATATTGTTGGGCATACTATGCAATACCATCCTCATGGCGATGCGTCTATTGCAGATGCATTAGTTACATTGACAAACAAAAGGTACCTAATTGAAGGACAAGGTAATTTCGGAAATATTTATACTGGCGATAAAGCTGCAGCATCAAGGTATATTGAATGTAGATTAACTTCATTGGCAAGAAATGAAATATTTAATAAAGAGCTTACAGAATGGATACCAAGTTATGACGGACGTAATAATGAACCCGTTCACCTTCCTAGCAAACTACCCTTAATGTTAATGCTTGGAGCTGATGGGATAGCTGTGGGTCTTTCAACTACAATTCTTCCACATAATTTTATTGAACTTTTAGAGGCTCAAATAAAATTAATTAGTATAAAAAAAGAAAATTTAAATAGAGTAAAATTAGATCTATTTCCTGACTTTCTGACAGGCGGTAAAATTGACGTTTCTGAATATAATAAAGGCAACGGAAAGATAAAAATTAGAGGAAAGATAAATTTTCATAAAAATAATAGTTTAATCATAACAGAATTACCTTATGGAATCTCAACAGATTCTCTTATTAGTTCTATTGAGGAAGCGATTAAAAAAAAGAAAGTTCCAGTTAGAAGCATTGACGATTTTACTGCTGAAAAAGTTGAAGTTCAATTAACCTTATCTCAAGGGGCTGATCAAAAAAANGCTCGAGAAGCCCTATTTGCATTTACTAAATGTGAAACGAGTATTTCAAGTCGACTTATCTTTTTAGAAAAGAATAGACCAAAAGAAAGTACAGTTAACGAAGTACTATGGAAAAATACACAAAACCTAAAACATATACTTCAACAAGAACTACAGCTCAAAAAAGAAAAACTGCTTGATAACTTTCATAACAAAACACTAGTCCAAATATTTGTTGAAAATCGAATTTATAAAAAAATTGAACAGTGTAAGACTTATGAATCTGTTTTAAGTTCAGTAGAAAATGGATTAACTCCTTTTAAAAACCAATTAAAAAGAAAGATCAGCATCGAAGATATTGAAATGTTATTAGGAATTCGTATCAAAAGAATTTCATTATTTGATATTGAAAAAAATAAAGATGAAATTGCACAAATTATAAGAGACATAAAGGATATCGATAAACATCTTAAGGAAATTGACTTATATACAAAATCTTACCTTTCAAATCTTAAAAAAATTTATAAAAAACAATATCCTCGCTTAACAGAAGTTTCAGGTCATCAAAATCAACCAGGATTTAAAAGCGTAGAAGTTCGAGAATTAACAGCAAATGAACTTCAAATTAAGCAAGACGAGAGTGGCTACATTGGTACTAACGTAAAAGGAGAAACTATTATAGAATGCTCCTCACTAGATAAATTACTGATCGTCTTTGGAAATGGCAGATACCAAGTAATGCCTCCGCCGGATAAGTTATTTATGGATAATAACTTAATTAGGTGTGAAATTTATAACCGTGAAAAAGAATTTACTGCAATTTATTCCGAAAAAAGCATTTGTTTTATTAAAAGATTTATTATTGGCGGAGCAATAATGAATCGAGACTATTTCTTAGGACAATCTGAAAAATCTAAATTATTACTCTTAACCGATGGGACTCCGGAATCTATTTTTGTTAAATATAAGCCAGCAAAAAATCAGCGAATTCATCAACAGAAATTTAATCCTTCTGAAACACTAATTAAAAGTCCAAAATCAAAAGGAAATAGATTAACTAATAAACCAATTAAATATGTCGATACTAAGCCTGGTAAATGGTGGGATAAAAATGATACTGGAACAACGGATAACAACCTTTTTTAAATTGGTCGGAGCGACAAGATTTGAACTTGCGACCTCTACCACCCCAAGGTAGCGCTCTTGCCAGACTGAGCTACGCCCCGTTTTTCTTTAAGCAATGAAAGCTAACATTGAGAATGATAGCGGTCAACGAAACCATTATAAAAAACTATACCGATTAAATTTTAAAGGTTAAGTTATCTTTTTAGAATGAATAAAGTGAATCACATTCCATCAATTGAAGAAAAAGATACTGAAAAGTATTCTTCAGCCATATCATTGTCAGATATGGAAATTTTTATTTTTCCAGAGCTTTTATACAGTTTAGTATTATCCAATATAATGTCCCCCGTTATATGGGAATGGAAAAAAGATCCATGGTTTTCAAAAATCGATACCATGAAGCCATACAAAAGAATTCAGCGATTGAAACAATTCATTATTGATAATTATGAGTTCAATCTAGATTTAGATACTTGGGGATTAACAACAAAGGAAAATGAACTTGATAGATTCAATTATTTTGTTGATGAAAAAACGTTGAGCCAATCAAATGCTTTATTTGGATATGAAGGAGATAAACATTATTTCACATTAGATATAAGAAAACATTTTGGATTGGATAAATATAACTCCAACATCATCCCATACTGGAAAACCGAAACTATAGAAGCAATGAATGCTTTTAAACTTAAAGAAAATTATAAAGTGGGAGCTGGTGAATGCGTATCATTATCCACTCTTTATGCAGCTGCACTATTTGTTATTTGTAAAATACCTCTAGAGGATATTTTTCTAATTGCAACTCCGCTTCACTCTCAAAACTTCATTTTAATTAACGATGGTATTTTAACTAATAACCGTCGATTAGTAACAAAAAATATGTGGTTCAATGGAACTGATCTTAGCACAAAAGCTCAACGAGCACTTAGAAATGAAAAAATAACAATTGTATCAAATATTTCAGGTTATATTCATACATTTTATGATGAGGCAACAATTAATCCTGAGCAATTTGCTAAATTTACCGAAAAACTTTCAGCTTTCACAACAACGGAAATAACATATGAAATTATCGGAAATTTCTTACGTGAAAGATCAGAATTTCAAAAATGCTTCCAAATTAAGTACTTGCGACATGGAAAACCTCAATATCTTCCCATTGAAATTGCATTTTCATACGAACATGGAAGTCCATATAAGGTTTCAGAAATAACAACTTGTAATAAATTACTAGAACAAATAGATGAATATGAATTTTATCTTGATCCATTAATTGAACGAATACAACTTACCAAATTATCTGATTATTTAACCAATAACCCTATCTCATATGATGATGATAATAGTTTAAAAGAGTTAGCTGAAAAAATTGATTGTTGTAAAAATATGAAAACAAAAATAACAGTCATTGAAGCATTAGTAGATTTTATTCATCTGCAACCTAATTTACCTAATCATTCTGAAAAAAAATTTAATGAACTATCACCTATACAATTAAATCCTGAGATGGATCGTGAAGAAATAATAACAATATTAAATAATTTGAGAGAAAAAAATATGGTGGCCGATTTATCATTTTACGCAAATCGTAATTTACTTGATTGTCACTGGGAACCATTTCTTAAAGCGGCCACTGAGAGAAATCCGGTAATCATTGATCATCTTAAAGAATTAAATGATGATAAACTTATTAATTACATTAAGGAATTAAACGATACATCTATCTATGATAAATTTAGACTTTCTCAACCTGACGAGTTATGGAATTTTAAGACGGGTGATGGTTTAGAAAAAGCTATTGCCTTAGCGGTTTGTTGGAAAAATAGATATCCCCAAAGTCACATTGAAATTAAAAGTAATAAAAATGATGTAGAGCTATCTTTAAACGGAAATATTCATAAATTTAAAACAAATAAGGGGCTAGATAAACACATAATATTATGACGATTCGACTTATATTATTAATCTTAATAACAAATTTTGTTTTTGCAAAAGATAGTATTGAAACTTGGGGATACTTGATGAAAGGTGAGGAATCATATTTTCCAAAAAGATCCTCCATTA
Source organism: Kiritimatiellaceae bacterium (assembly GCA_002712105.1). Classification (GTDB taxonomy): domain Bacteria; phylum Verrucomicrobiota; class Kiritimatiellia; order Kiritimatiellales; family Pontiellaceae; genus Pontiella. The sequence continues at coordinate 14,241 of PASA01000024.1, read as the reverse complement.
CTGATGTTGCATATTTTGAAATGAAAATAGACGTAAATGGAGACCTTAAAGGTAATTTAAGTACTCCTACTCTTCCACTAGAATTAAGAAAAAATACTCGAAGCCACATTGTTATTACCTCATCCCACCATCCCGACTTATATCATCATTATTTAAACAATGAATTACCCTTTAGGACAAATATCATTAATAATATTGTAAAAATAAGTAAAAATTTTGAGGGAGTCCAAATTGACTTTGAGGGTATTAATCAACGTGATGGAACTAATTTTTTAAATTTTTTATGTGATTTAAAACAATCGTTACCGAAAGATAAAATTTTAAGTGTTGCAGTAATGGCGAGATGGAAAAATCATAAAAAGCTCTATCCAATGGATGCTTATGATTATTCAATCATTGGTCGTATTGCTGATCGTGTAATTATAATGGCTTATGATGAACACTACCGGACAGGATCCCCGGGACCTATTGCATCTCTCTCATGGTGTCAAAAAATTTATGAGCATGCATTGGATACTATTCCAAAAAATAAGATAATTATGGGTATTCCTTTTTATGGTCGNGCTTGGCAGCAACTTCCAAAAGTTTCTAAATACAGTGATATTGAAAAATTAATAAAAAATAGTAATTTGAAAACATCATTGGATACAATTGATGGCGGTTCTTTTGAAATAAATGGAATGATTAATATTCATTATGAGACTTTAAAATCACTTATTTCTAAGAGAAATTTTTACTTTTCTAATCCAATTAAAGGGGTTGCATATTGGAGAATAAGTCAAGANCCCAAAAATTTTTGGGAATTAACTAACCATTAATTTCTTTTTGTAATTCACTATCAGATGCTAAGACATCTTTAGCCATTTTTTTCTTATAAGAAGCCAATTTTCTTCTTAATCCGGCATCAGCAGTNCCTAAAATTTGAACGGCTAAAATTGCGGCATTAATGGCACCGGCTTTACCAATAGCTACCGTCGCAACCGGTACGCCCTTAGGCATCTGAACTGTCGATAAAAGCGAATCTAATCCATCTAATGCCCAGCCAGTTACAGGAATACCGATNACTGGAAGAGTTGTATGGCCTGCTAAAACACCACATAAATGCGCAGCCCCTCCAGCAGCACCAATTATTACCTTATAACCATTTTTTGNGGCATTTTCCGCAAAAGCTGTTGCATCGTGTGGTGTACGATGAGCTGACATTACTTTAACTGTACTTTCAATATTGAATTCTTTTAACGTTTTGACTGTATGCTCCAAAGTCGTCCAGTCTGTTTTACTTCCCATTACAATTGCAACTGTTGGTTTTTTAGATCCCATTTTTTTTTCTCCTTAATTCGTGATGTCCTATATCGTTTCTATAAAAAGCATTTTCATAACTAATTGTTTCAACTGAAATATATGCCTTTGAAAGCGCATCTTCAAGATCTTCTCCTAAAGATGTTATCCCAAGTACTCTTCCGCCATCNGTAATAATTTTGTTTTGATCTACTTTAGTTCCTGCTTGGAAGACAATGGTATCAATGACATCATTTGCTTGTTTAATATTTTGTATTTCATATCCTTTTTTATATTCTCCTGGATAACCTCCTGANACCATTACAACNCATGCGCTTGATTTATCATGCCAANTTATTAAATCCGCTGATAACGTACCATTAATTGTGGCTATAATTGAAGGGATGATGTCTCCATTCCATCTAGCAAGAACCGCTTGCGTTTCCGGATCACCAAAACGACAATTAAACTCAACCACAAATGGATCNTCATCNTTAATCATTAATCCNGCGTATAANATTCCTTTATATGAGATATTTCTTCGNTTTAACTCCTCTAGTAAGGGTTTATATACTCTATCTAAAACCTTTTTCTCTACTTCTTTNTTTACAATTGATGCAGGAGAGTATGCGCCCATTCCTCCNGTATTTGGACCTAAATCTTTTTCAAAAATTCTTTTATGATCTTGAGATGAAGCTAAAAGAACAATATTTTCCCCATCAATCATTGCTAATATTGATGCTTCTTCGCCTTCTAGAAAATCTTCAATAACTACTTTGGAGCCAGCATTTCCAAAAACATTTCCTTCCAACGCATCGTGNATAGCNNTTTNAGCTTGCTCTAACGTTTCNGCAACTGTGACTCCTTTACCAGCTGCAAGACCATCAGCTTTAATCACAATAGGAAATTGTTTTGATTTAATATATTCNCAAGCTAGATTGATATNTGTGAANGTTTGGTATTCNGAAGTTGGTATTTTTGCTGATTTCATAATTTCTTTTGCAAAATCTTTACTTCCTTCTAATTGNGCAGCTTCTTTATTNGGACCAAANACCGNAATATTTTTCAATTCTAATAAATCTGTTAANCCAGCACATAAAGGNGCCTCAGGTCCTANAATAACTAAATCAGGTTTATTTTTTTCACACCATTCAACAATTTTCTCAACATCGTTAACNGGAATTTCAACATTTTTTGCATGTTGGGCTGTTCCTCCATTTCCGGGAACACAATAGATTTGAGGGCGACACGAATCATTAGCTAGTTTCCATACAATTGCATGTTCACGACCACCATTTCCTACAACAAGAACTTTCATGAAATCTCCATATAATACTTACAACATAACTTGTCATTTAAATAATTTAAAAATAAAAATTATAAAATTTTCTTTCTATTATTTTTCTAATGACTAAGCATTAATCTATGAAGACAAGCGATTTTAATTTTAATCTACCAAATAGTTTAATAGCTCAAATCCCTTCAAAAAATAGAGGAGATTCACGCATGCTTGTAATTAATAGGAAAAATAATTCTATTACTCATCATTATATCAAAGATCTAAAAAATTTTTTGGATTCTAATGATATCTTGGTCTTCAATGATACAAAGGTTATCCCAGCAAGATTATTTGGAAATAAAAAAACTGGAGGAAAAATTGAAATACTTTTGCTTAATGAAAATGAAGAAAATGAATGGAATGTTCTTATCAAAAGTTCTCGTAAACCAAAAATAAACGATGAACTTACGCTATGTGATGGTAGTATATATGCAAAAGTTATTGGGTTTGAGGAGAACGGAAGCGCTTTAATTAAAATTAGTTGTGATAAAAGTTTTTTGGAGATTATAAACTTAAAAGGATATCTTCCTCTTCCTCCCTACATAAAAAGAGATTACTTTGATAAAAATATTCTAAAAATTGATAATGAGAGATATCAAACAATCTTTGCAAATAAACTAGGGGCGGTTGCAGCACCAACTGCAGGGTTGCATTTTACAACTAAATTAATAAACGAGATAAAATCTAAGGGTGTTCAACAAACATTCGTTACTCTTCATGTTGGATTAGGAACCTTTAAACCAGTGAACACAGAAAGTATTTATTCACATAAAATGCATTCGGAATGGTTTGAGATTACTAGAACAACAGCAAACAAATTAAATAATATAAAAAAAAATAATGGTAAAATTTTTGCCGTTGGCTCCACATGTGTAAGAACCTTAGAAAGTCAAAAAGAAATATGTGCGCATCATGGAGAAACAGATATTTTTATTCGTCCTCCTTATAATTTTAAACATGTAGATGCTATAGTTACAAATTTCCATCTTCCAAAGTCATCACTTCTGATGATGATGTCAGCATTTACTGGATATGATTTACTTATGAAAGCATATGAGGAGGCTATAAAACAAAAATATCGGTTTTATAGCTATGGTGATTGCATGTTAATTCTTTAAATCTTGTATTGAAACCATTTGAATACTCTATTATTTTCTCTAATTCGTATTTAGAAAAAAAGGAATAAGTTATGGCACATAAAACTATGAAATTTAAAACTGAGCTTGAGCAGTTACTTCATTTAATAACTCACTCACTCTATTCTCATAGGGAGATATTTTTAAGAGAATTAATTTCTAATGCATGCGACGCAATTGATAAGGTAAGGTTTCAAAGTCTTACTAATCCAGAACTAATTGAAAATAATAGCAATTGGAAAATTACGTTAAAAGCTGATGAAGAGGCAAATACTCTGACGATTTCAGATAATGGAATTGGTATGTCAAATGATGAAGTAATTGAAAATTTGGGAACAATAGCTCATTCGGGTACGAAAGAGTTTCTCGCACGGGCTCAAGAAGCTGATATTAAAAATAATCCTGAATTGATTGGTCAATTTGGAGTTGGTTTTTATGCCTCATTTATGGTTGCTGACGAAGTCATTGTTGAAACAAAATCACATGATCAAAAAGCAGTAAAATGGAAATCAAAAGGTACAGGTAACTTTACAATTTCAGACTCTGAAAAAGATGATAGAGGCACAACTATTACTTTATTTTTAAAAGATGATGCTAAGGAATTCCTTAGTGATTGGACTATTAGATCAACTGTCAAAAAGTTTTCTGATTATCTTGAACATCCGGTAATACTTATCTCAAAAACAAAGGATGAAAAAACTAAAATTGAAGAAGAAAAAGAAGAACAAATAAATTCTCAAAAAGCGATTTGGTTAAGAAAAAAGAGTGAAGTAAAGAAAGATGAATATTATGAGTTTTATAAGCATTTGTCCCACGATATGAATAATCCATCTGAAATTATTCATTACAATGCTGAGGGAGCAATTGAATTCAAAGCACTATTATTTATTCCTGAGAAAAGACCATTTGATATGATGACTAATCACGATCCTAAAGCACATTTAAATCTTTATGTTCAACGTGTATTTATTTCCAACGAATTTGATAATCTTCTTCCAGGATATTTAAGATTTGTAAAAGGCGTGGTAGATTCATCGGACTTACCCTTAAATGTTTCACGAGAAATACTTCAAGAAAATCCATTATTAGAAAAAATTCGAACTAATCTAGTAAATAGAATTTTAAAAACATTAAATTTAATGAAAGAAAAAGATTATGAAAAATTTAAATTATTTCATGAAGAATTTAGCTCAATTCTAAAAGAAGGACTTCAATCTGATTGGACAAATAAGGAAAAAATTGCCGATCTTCTTCTTTTTGAATCATCCTCAAAAGATGCTGGAGAAAAAATAAGTTTGTCCGATTATGTGGAAAATATGGATGATAACCAAAATGAAATTTTTTATCTCGCTGGCGAAAGTAGGTCACAAATTGAAAATTCACCGTATCTAGAAGGTTATAAAAGTAATGAACAAAATGTTCTGCTTATGATTGACCCAATTGACGATTTCGTTATTCCGCAATTAATGGAATATAAAGGAAAAAAATTAAAAGCAATCAATAAAGGTGAGTCGTCTTCGGATGACAAATCTGATGATGAAAAAAAGATATTTGATGGATATATTGGATATGCGAAAGAATTATTAGATGGTGTTAAAGACGTAAAAATAACATCAAGATTAAAAGAATCTGCGGCTGTATTAGTAGGAGATGAATTTTCTGCAAGTCCTCATATTGAAGAAATGATGAAGAAAATGGGTCAACCAGTTCCAGAAAGAGAATCAGTTTTAGAGATTAATCCCGACAATAGCTTAGTTAAACAAGCCCAAACTCTTTTTGAAAAAAATAAAGACGATGATAAAGCTAANGATCTAACACATTTGATTCACGAACAGGCTATTATTGCATCTGGGGCTAAACTAAAAGATCCGTCATNATTTATNAATAGACTAAATAANTTACTATCTAAAAATTAGTATTTCAAAATACATTTTTTGTCCCATGAAAAAAATGAATTCGCTTTGTTAAAAATTAACTCATAGTTCTCGGGTACAAATTGATAGGCATTCATTCCTAATGTTCTAGCCATTTTTATGTTTTCTTCAAGATCGTCTATAAAAAAACACTGATCTGGGTTTATNGTTAATGATCTTAATGCATATTCATAAATTTTAGGATCTGGCTTTCTTGAACCAATAANNTATGAAAAAAATAANCCTGATGCTTGTGTTAAAAGNTTTGGCCAATTTTCATTTATAGCTTTTACATGATAATNTGCAATATTGCTTAATGTATACACGTTTGTTTTTTGCTGAATAGCATGATTATATAAAATTCTTCCAATTTTATTTTCACTAAAAATTTTTTTCCATGCATANACNAAATCTTGAACTTTCCAATTGATATTTTTTGAATGATTAACAAGTTCGACGTATTCTTGATCAGATATTTTACCAGCTTCAACATCTGTATACATTTGCTGATCCCATNATGNATCAATTGTCACCGATTTTTTTGAAATTTCTTCATANATATTNAATANTTTATTATAATCAAAATCACATAACACATTTCCAATATCAAATAAAAATACTTTCATNCAAATAAGATTTCATGTTTANACTNATTCTACAATATGTTTTGTNNTNGAAATTGTTGATTTTAGTGTTAATTTATANNTAAAGTANTCNTATGAGAAATCACATATCATATAGATCNGGTAATCCAGCACTTACCTCAAATAGTTTTGATTCNNCTCTNGATNCTTCATCNTCTCAAGTAATGACACTTGATGGTGCGGTNAATAAAACAATACTATGTNTAGGCCTTCTTATTACATCCGGAATTTANTCNTTTAAAAATTATGAATATTGGATGGGANTGTTNTGGCCATTAGTAATTNTNGGCTTTATCGTTGCATTAATAACAATTTTTAAAAAAACATGGTCTCCAGTNACAGCNCCAGTTTATGCNGTAGTTGAGGGGTTAGCGTTAGGTGCAATAAGNATGGGTTTTGAAAAAATGTTTAGNGGNATNGCNTTTCAAGCAATTTATTTAACCTGTGGAATATTNCTNACNTTACTCTTTCTTTACAAATTTAAGATTATCCAAGCCTCAGAGAATTTTAAACTTGGACTTGTTGCTGCCACAGGTGGAATTTTTTTGGTTTATCTAATAAGTTTTATTATGGGATTTTTTGGAGTGAATATTCCAATTATGAATCCTCTTAACTCCTCATTAATGAGTATAGGATTTAGTCTTTTTGTTGTTATAATTGCAGCTTTAAATCTTGTTTTAGACTTTGATTTTATAGAAGCAGGTGCTGAAAATGGTGCTCCTAANTACATGGAATGGTACAGTGCTTTTGGATTAATGGTGACCTTNGTTTGGNTNTATTTAGAGATCTTAAAACTACTTTCTAAGCTTCGCTCACGCTAATTTCAAAAAAATTCATTATTTGAAAGATAACGCCATTTTCCAATCGGNAAATCTTCTAACANTATTTTACCAATTCTAACTCTTTTTAAACCAATAACTTTTAGTCCAACCATTTCACACATTCTTCTAATCTGTCTTTTTTTTCCNTCTTTTAAGATAAATTTTAATTGATTTTTATTAAGCCATGTAACAGATGCTTTTTTTAATTTTTTACCATCAATTGATAATCCATAATTCAGCATTTTTAATCCATTNTTGTTGATTGTCCCATTAATTCTGACTAAATACTCTTTTTCAATCGAAGAATNATCACCAATTAGACTTCTTGCAATCCTCCCATCTTGAGTAAAAACAAGTAAACCGGTTGAATCAATATCTAATCTTCCAGCAGGTGCAAGTTTATTAATATTTTTTAGTTTATTTGGCTCTCTCATTTTACATCTATTCCATCTATTANTCTTTTTAATTAATGAAATTGCTGGTTTATAATTATCTTCAGGTTGTCCAGAAACAAAACCAATAGGTTTATTTAATAAAATTGTTATTGAACTATTTTGTAAAATAATTGCTTCATCACTTAGTTTTATCTCACTATCAATAGGTACTTTACTTCCAAGAACCGAAACGACATTNCCATTTACTGAAACAAAACCTTTTTCAATAAAAATATCTGCTTCACGACGTGAACAAAGACCTCNAAGTGCCATTATTTTAGAAAGACGTTCTAGATTTTCCATTTTTATTTTTTCCAAAAACTTGGTAATAATAAAACAAGAACTGTATATAATTCTAAACGACCCAAAAGCATTAAAAAAGTCAGGAAAGCTTGTCCATATGGTGATATAAATGAATAATTATCCATNGGACCAACATATGATATACCTGGACCAACACCTCCTAANGTTGCAACAACTGANGAAACNGCTGTTTCAAGATTAGGNGTAAANAAGCTCATAACAAAAGAGCCGAATGCAAAAATTAAAACAAATATNACAAAAAAAGTTGAAATTTGGGCAACATCATTTGTTTCAACTGGTTTTCCNTCTAANTTAGTATGAATTATTGCGGATGGTCTCATAAATATTTTCATCTCCCTNATCATTTTTTTNATNATGACATGAATTCTCATTATTTTCATTCCACCNGTTGTCGAACCTGCACAACCTCCAAAAAACATCATTCCAACTAATAAAATTCGNATAGCATTTGGCCATTGATCATAATTAACTGATGAAAANCCTGTTCCAGTTATCAATGCNATTGATGTAAATGAACCTTTTATTAGACATTCTGAAATCGGTGCATAGTTGATGTTGTATAGTGATAAGCAAACGATTGTGATTACAATAAGTATAAGAAAACTATAAAATCGAAACTCGCTATCTTTAATATAATAAAGAGGCTTTCCTTTTAATGCATGATAATGGAGTGCAAAATTAATACCTGATAAAAACATAAAAATCATTATAATTAAATCAATTGTACTACTATTATAAGATCCAATACTCCCAGTTTTTGTTGAGAATCCGCCAGTTGCTATTGTTGAGAATGTATGACATATAGAGTCAAACAAACCCATTTTACCAATGAAATATAAAGCCAAAATTTGAAAAATTGTTAAAACCAAATATACTCCCCACAATAATTTAGCTGTAGTTGTAATTCGTGGAGTAAGTCGATCTTTCGAAGGACCAGGCATTTCCGCTCTAAAAATTTGCATNCCTCCAACGCCTAAAAANGGTAAAATAGCTACGCATAAAACTAGGACACCCATTCCTCCAAGCCATTGAGTTAATGCTCTCCAAAAAAGTATAGATTTTGGTTGTGATTCTAGATTTGATAAGACTGATGCTCCTGTTGTCGTAAATCCNGACATAGTCTCAAATAATGCAGAAATTGGATGCTCAATAACTCCGCATAACAAGTAAGGAAGGGATCCAAAAAGAGCAATTATTATCCAGCCAAACGTTACAACACCAAAACCATCTCTCCTTGTTAAATTAATACTACATCTAGTTAGAATCCATAAAAATAATGAGGATACNNTTGTAATACTTCCAGCTAAAACCAAACTTATGGTAATTTTTATTTCTTCGTCATAAAAATAGGACAACCCACTACAAAAAAACATAGAAAGGCCAATAACAAATAATAGATACGATATAAGATGGAAAACACTTTTACTATTCATAATGTTTATTGAAATATAGTCTTAATTTGATTTACTTCATCTGCATGAGTAAAAACTAATACTCNATCTCCAGAAAATAATTTTAAATCTCCGGTTGCTGTAAGAACTTCATTATTTCTTAATACTGTTGCAATGACAGACTTATTTGGAAGAGATATATCTTTGATATTCATTCCATTTATANTATGTCCCGGTGAAACAATCATATCCAATAATTCTCCNGGTAGATTGTGTAATAATGCAGCNGCTCTAACGCGCTTTGAACGAAGCCAATGNAGGATTGTGTTNGTTGTAGATATATATGGACTTACGATTCTATTAACCAAATATAACTGCTCAACAACTGGGATAAAATCAATTCTAGCAATTTGAGTAGCAGTAAAAGCTGCNCCCATTTTTTGAGCCAACAAACAATTCATAATATTATTTTCATCATCNCCTGTTAAAGCAATAAATGCTGTATTTTCATTAATACCTGATTCTTCCATAGCATTTTCTGTTAAAGAATCAGCTTTTAATACTAAGGTTTTTTCTAAACTTGCGGAACAAATNGATGCTCTATCATTATTTTTTTCTAACAACACACAATCAATTTCCTGCTCTGCCTCNTTTGCAACCATTANCCCTAAATCTCCGCCACCAGCTATAACAAGTCGTTTAAATGGTTTGATATCAGGACAAACCCATGTAAAAAAATCNAAAATTTGTTTTCTTGTGCCNACAATATACACCAAATCATCTTTTTGAAAAATAGTTTCTCCTCTTGGGATAACTAATTCATCAATTCTTCTTATNGCAATTGCTCTTACTTCTTGCATTAAATCAAGAACATTGCATTCTGCAGGTGTTCTATCTAATAATGGACTAACAGCATTAATTTGATAACCAGCAACCATTACTTTCCCATCAAACAAATCAAAAACTTCGTGTGCTCCGGGCATCATTAGCATATTAAATACTTCATTAGCACACTCTTGCTTTTGATTAATGATTAAATCGATTCCCATACGATATANATCATATTGATCAGTATCAGCAAGAAANCCTGGGTCNGTTACTCTTGCAACTTTACCTTTNACCCCAACATCATTTGCCATTAAACAGCTTAATATATTAACTTGGTCTGAATCTGTAAGCGAAACGAATAAATCTGCCTTATCTACTTCTGCTTGTTGAAGTATTTTTGGATGAGTGCCTTCTCCGCAGATAGATAGAATATCTAAGTTTTTTTCAGCTTCAATTAAGTTTTGTTGATTTGAATCAATCATGACAACGCTATGCTTTTCTTCACATAATCTTGAAGCAAGCTTTTGTCCAGCATTTCCTGCGCCAACAATTACAACCCTCATAATTTCTCCTAGTTAGAACGTGTCATACGCTTTTATTTAAAGTTATCAATATAAAAAAGTAAGAGAAAATTTTTTCAATACCTGATTTTTTAATGAAGTTTTAATCATAAAAGTTTCCTATAACTTTTAAAAAGCAATATTTTTTAAAAAACTTAATAATGATACTTGCTCGATTTAACAGATAATCGCAATATAAAGATTTCAAAAAACTCATAATTAAAATTAATGATAATAGTAAATCAATATCCAAAACTCGGCTCTAATTTAGTCAAATTTTGTGGCGAATATATTGAGTTTGTTGTAGATACTTCGGAAGGAAATTGTGCTGCATTTCTTAGAACAAATATAAATCAAAGTAAAAAAACAAATTTAGAAATTGTTCAAAAAATAGAAAACAATATTTTACCACTAAGTAATGACTGGTCAGACATTCCAATGCAACAAATTGAGCCTTTTAAGTTCAACATTAATATCCCATTAATGGAGATTGGTAACTTTGAAGCAAAAGTTTATGTAAGACTTGAAGATGGTAGTATTACGTGGCCTGAAGGTTCAAACACTAGAATAAAAGTTGAACCAATAATTACTTTTGCTGGAAATACTATTTACACAGCATTTACAAGACTTTTTGGAGAAGCAAAATTTAATGGGGCAATCCAATCAGATGATGAAGAATATGTAAAAAAACTTGATCAAAAAGGATATTGTGTTCTACCTCCATCAGGAAAATTTAGAGATTTAATTGATCAATTAGATTTTATAATTGGTGAATTAAGATGCAGAATTATCCAATTATTACCAATTCATCCTACCCCATCTACCTATGCTAGAATGGGAAGATATGGCAGTCCTTTTGCATCCTTAAATTTGTTTGATGTTGATTCATCCTTAGCTGTATTCGACAAGAAAACAACTCCAATGGATCAATTTAAAGAATTAGTAGATGCTATTCATTTTCGAAATGCATTAATTTTCCTAGATATTCCAATAAATCATACGGGATGGGCATCAACTCTTCAAAATCACCATCCAAATTGGTTTTTAAAAAATGAAAATGGCGAAGAATTTAAGTCTCCTGGAGCGTGGGGAGTTTTATGGGAGGACTTATCTAAATTGGATTATGAAAAAAGAGATCTTTGGATATATATGGCTAATATGTTTCTTTTTTGGTGTAGAAAGGGAGTAGATGGTTTTAGATGTGATGCTGGTTATAAAATTCCTATCCCTGTATGGGCTTACATTATCGCTAAAGTAAGGTTAGAATATCCAAATACAGTATTCTTATTGGAAGGACTTGGAGGTGATCCGTCAATTACAGAAGAATTGCTTGGATTGACAGGTATGAACTGGGCCTATTCTGAAATTTTTCAATGTTATGATCATAAGTCAATTGAAAATTATCTTCCCTACTCTATTAAAACTTCTTCATCAAAAGGAAATTTAATTCATTTTGCAGAAACACATGATAATAATCGATTGGCGGCAGTTTCAGAAATTTTTTCAAAATTACGAATTGGTATTTGCGCTCTGACATGTACAAACGGAGCTTTTGGATTTTCAAATGGAGTTGAATGGTTTGCAAAGGAAAAAATAAATGTTCATAACGCACATGGTCTTAATTGGGGCTATCAAAATAATTTGATAAGTTGGATTAAAGTAATTAATACTATAATTCAAACACATCCAAGTTTTTTTCCTGAATCAACTATTTCTATTACCTCGCATGATAATCAAAATAAAAAAATATTTTCTATTTTAAGAGTATCAAAGAATAATGATCATTCCCTGTTAATATTTTCTAATCTCGATATTGAAAATAAGGTAAGCCTAGATGACTACGATAAAACATTTAAATATAACCTTTTAGATAGCAGAATGAATATTAAAACATTAGCTCCAGGTGAGACCATTTGTCTATCAAATGACTCATATTGGAGAAAGTTAATTTTAAATAAAATAAAAAATCCTTTTACAAAATTAAAAAATATAGAGGAAAATTTAATACGTTTTAAAATATTACAAATTATCAATTATTTTGAATTACCAAAAAAATCATTTGAAAATAAGGAAAAATATATCAACGGTATTTTTGATATTTTTAATGATAATCCTTACGAATTCTTACTCAAAAACATTAATTTTTATAATATTGTGAAATGGAATGACAATGAAGATGATAAGAGAATTATAATGTTACCCTTAGATAATATTTTATTCTTAGAATCAAAATATAAATTTTCTGCAGAAATCAAAAACCAAGAAAAAACCATTGTTCATGAAAATTCATTTGAAACAAAAAATGGTAAACACATAGTAATTTTTCTGCCCATAAATAGTATTGACATAAATTTAAAGTATTCATTGCATCTAAATTTTCTCAAAAATCGTAATTCAGTATTTAAGCAATCAGATATTATATTATTATCAAATTCTAACTCATTGTCTTTACCCTGTATTTATAGAACGAGTCAAAGTCAGAAAAACGATCAACTTGCAATTTGTACAAATAATATTAGTTCATTGACTCAATTGAGATCTGCTTGGGGAGAAATAAAGAGTAAATATGATGGTTTATTGCACTCAAATTTAAATGAAAAATTTCCCTCTGAGAGGCATATATTATTAAATCGATGTCGGTGCTGGGTATTACATAATGGATTTTCGACAAAACTAGATATTGGATGTCAAACTCATTTTGGAAAACTAAAATCCGGAGAAATAATTTGGCATTTCAATGTTCCTGTAGGTCATGGTAAAGTAGTACCAATTTCGATATTTATAAGATTACACAAAAATAAAAATTCTTTAGAAATTAAATTTGAAAGAGATTTAAAATCATCAAATCCAGTCGAACTTGAAGACAACGAACTTATTGAATTAATTGTGAGATTTGATATTGAGGATAGAAATTCTCATCATATATCAAAAATAGACAACGAAATAAAAAATTATTGGTCATCAAAAATAAATATCACAAAAAATGGATTTAAATTCACTCCTGATAAAAATCGAATATTAAATGTGATATTTAATGATGCCAATTACTTTATGGAATCTGAATGGTATCATGATATTCAGCATTCAGAAGATATTGAAAGATGTATTGATGGGTATTCTGACTTATATAGCCCCGGATATTTTAAAACAAAGCTTATTGGAGGAGATACCAAAAAAGTATTTGCAAATGTAAATTGTGAAAATCAAATATATAAAAATTCAAATTTTTCCGATGAACCAATTAAGCTTGAAGAAGCGCTTAAAAATTCAATCAAATCATTTATTGTCAAAAGAGATGATTGTAAATCCATCATTGCCGGGTATCCATGGTTTCTAGATTGGGGTCGAGATTCTTTAATTTCACTAAGAGGGATAATTGCTGCTGATCTATTAGATGAAGCAGAAGATATATTAATTCAATATGCCTCATTTGAAGAAGAAGGAACAATACCTAATATGATTAGAGGAAATGATAGCAAGAATAGAGAAACCTCAGATGCTCCATTGTGGTTTTTTGTTGCATGTAAGGATTTTATAAATAAAAAAAATGATGATAGTTTCATTTTTAAAAAA